>DAOUHX010000338.1:0-5131 GCA_034428395.1 Caldilineaceae bacterium | reverse complement strand
TTGTATTCGTCGTTGCGCGTCTTGAAGTGGCAGCCGTGGTCGGTCGTGTAGAGGACGACCGTGTTCTCGTCCAACCCGAGACTCTTCAGAGCGTCCAGCAGGCGGCCCAAGGCTTCGTCGAGCCGTTTGATCATGCCCCAATAGCCGCCCAGATGCTGCTGTGATGAGCCGCCCAGGGCCAGGAGGTCGGGGGGCGTCCAGCGGCCGGCGTAGCGTTCGCGGTAGCCGTCGGGCGGCGGGTAGTCGTCGAGATGGTTCTGGTGGTGGGGCTCGATGTAGGAGATGAAGAGGAAGAAGGGGTCCTGCTGGTGGGAATCGACGTAGCGGATGGCAGCGTCGGTGAGGGCGTCGACACGGTAGCCGGGCAGTTTGACGGCCGCGTCGTCGTTGTCGTACATGACGGTCTGGTAGGCGTCGGAGGTGAACTCGAGAACGTTGGAGGCGAGCCAGTAGTCGTAGCCGCCGCGAGCTGCCTGCGATACGGGGCCTACTTCGCCGCGGTCGCCGAGGTGCCATTTGCCGATGTAACCGGTGTCGTAGCCGGCGTCGCCGAAGAAGTGGGCGAGGGTGCGGGCGTCCCGGGGCAGGGGGATGCCGTTGCGGAAGCAGCCGGTGGCGGTGGCGTACATCCCGGTCTGAAGGCAGGAGCGGGCGGGGCCGCAGACTGGCTGGCAGGTGACGGTTGTGTGCAGGTGGGTACCCTGGCGGGCCATGCGGTCGAAGTTGGGGGTGAGGTCGAGCGGGTTACCGTGCAGGCCGGTGGAGTCCCAGCGCTGCTGGTCGGTGAAGAAGACGATCACATTGGGGCGGTCTGGCCGTGAACGGCGCATGGCTTTGCTTCCTCTGGGGTGCGGCGGTCTCTTTGCGGTCGTCTGTATTTGGCTGTTGACAGGCGCGCGACGCGGACTGATAGAGCGCGAGAGTTTGATTTGTGTCGGGCTTGGACGGGCATTTTATCTTATCGCGGCGGGGAATGCCATTGGCGGGCCGGGCGGTGTTGGCAGGGCGGTAAATTCGGCGGTGGAAGGGATTTTCTCAGGAGGGATTACCCTGCCCGGTTTGGGTAGATCAGGGTAGGGCGTATATACTTCTGAAGTGATTGACGCAGTAGCGTCTTATCGCACAGAATAGCGGACCGGTGGGGTAATTTGTACCGCGGGCGGGGCGAAAGGCGGCGCAAAGCTGGACCGGTGCGCGGGTACTCTCTGTGTCATCTGCGTTCCCATTTTTCGTTTGAAGCATATTTTGTGCCTGCGGGTCGTTCTATGCGCCCCTACCTGCATGGGGCGCAGGGAAGAAGCAAGGAACTTATGAACCGTCTGTCCAGTTCCCGAACAGTTTGCCGGTTTCTGCAAGTAACCGGACGTGCAGCCGCCCGGTTGCGGCGGATCGCGCGCGGGGTTATGCCGGTGGCGCTCGGCATGGCGTTGAGCGGTTGCGCGCTTTTGCCGGCGGGGCGCAGCGCGGAGATTGCGGCGAATGAGCCGACGCCGACGCCGATTCCGACCTCGGTGATACCGATCAAGCCGACCTACACGGTGAAGGTGGGCGAGATAATGCGTGAACGGACGTTCAGCGGGCGGGTGGCGCCGGTGGTGGAGGAGGCGTTGTTCTTCCGCGTGAGCGGACGCGTCCGCAGTGTCTACGTCAAGCGGAACGATTTCGTCACGGCGGGCCAGGTCATCGCCGACCTTGAGATCGACGACCTGGAGCGAGAGCTGACGTCGACGCAGCTAAACCTGGAGCGGGCGCAGGCGCGGCTGAATGCGGCGGAAAGAAACCTGGAGTTTCAGATTCGGCGGGCGCAGATCAACCTGGACATTGCGATGCTGCAGCTGATGAATCTGCGGACGGAGCGCCCGGATGACAATTTTGCCATTTCGGTGCAGAGCAAGCAGGTGGAACTGGCGGAGATCGCGCTGGAGCAGCTGAACGATGGTGTGGACCCGCTGCTGGTGAACGACGTGAAGCGGGCGCAGCTGCTGGTGGAGAAGCTGGAAAGCGCGATCGCGGACGGCACGATCAGCGCGCCTTTCGACGGGCAGCTGCTCTCGGTATCGCTGACGTCAGGCCGGCCGGTGAATGCGTTTGATACGGTCGTATCGATTGCCGACATCACCGACCTGGAGGTGAAGGCGGACCTGATCAGCGATCAGATGAACGATTTGGAGGAAGGGATGGTGGTGGAGGTGTCGCTCGTGGGGCGGCCGGGCGCGATACTGAAGGGATTCGTGCGCAGGCTGCCCTACCCGTTCGGGAGCGGGGGCAGCGGCGCGGTGACCGAAGTGGACAAATCGACGCGGCTGACGATTGATGAGTCGGCGCAGGACGCGGGCTATGAGCTGGGCGACCTGGTGCAGGTGCGGGTGCAGCTGGAGCACAAGGAGTCTGTGCTGTGGCTGCCGACGCAGGCGATCCGCGTCTTTGACGGGAGGCGGTTTGTCGTGGTGCAGGACGAGGATGTGCAGCGGCGGGTGGATGTGAAGCTCGGGATTCAGACGCCGGACCGGGTCGAGGTTGAAGAGGGGCTGGAAGAAGGCCAGATTGTGGTCGGGCAATAGAGGTAGCGCGTGAAGCGCGGGTAGCGGCCGGCTGCGGCCGGCGGCTGTGAAGCTCGATCCGCTATCCATGGTCCACTTGCATTTATGAAACTCTTTTTGCGAACCTTGGCGATCATCGTTGTCGCCCTAAAGCGGATCTTCGCCCAGCAGTGGCTGGCGCTGGCGCTGGTCCTGGGTTTGGTCTCCTCGATTGTGCTCGTGATGAGCATTCCCCTGTATGCGGACGCGGTCTACTACCGGCTGTTGCGCGAGGAGTTGACCGCGGTGGGCCTCAATGAGAGGTTTTCGCGGCCGCCGTTTGCCTATATGTTCCGCTATTTGGGCTCGACGTACGGTCCACAGGAGTGGGAGGATATCGCTCAACTCGACACCTATATGAGCGGGCAGGCGGCGGGCGAGTTGGGGCTGCCGCACAAGAAGACGATCCGCTATTTCAAGACCGACAATTTCCGGCTGTTCCCGACCGACCAGATCGCGTATGCGGACACGACCGACCCGCTGGAGTGGGTAAATATAGGCTTTATATCGGGCTTTGAACAGGCGATCGACATCGTCGAGGGCGCGTTCCCGGCGGTTTCGCCTTCCGATTCAGAAGAGGCGATCGAGGTGCTGGTGCACCGGGAGCTGGCGGAGGAGATCGGGCTGCAGGTGGGGGAGCAGTACATGCTGTTCCGGCGCATTCGCTCGGAGAACGGGGACAGCCATCGATACCAGACGCCGGTGCGGTTGTCGGGGGTGTGGGACGTGGCGGACCTGACCAGCGACGTATGGTTCTACAATCCGTCGACGCTGGAAACGCTGTTTGTGATCCCGGAAGAGAGCTACCACAACCGGATTGCGCCGGTCTACCCGAAGGACGTGAACCTGGGGCTGTGGTACCTGGTGATGGACGGCTCGGATGTTACGTCGAGCGATGTGAGGAATCTGCTGGCGCGGGGGCGGCGGGTGGAGCAGCGGGTAACGTCGTTGATGCCGAACAGCCAGTTGAGCGTTTCGCCGCTGGACGCGCTGCGGCGCTACCGCCGGGAAAGCGGGCTGCTGACGACGATGCTCTATGCGTTCAGCGTGCCGATAATCGGTCTGTTGCTGGCATTTATCGGCCTGGTGGTCGGGCTGGCGGTGGCGCGGCAGCGCAACGAGGTGGCAATCTTACGCAGCCGGGGCGCGACGGTGGGGCAGGTGGCCGGCATATCGGGGCTGGAGGCGCTGTCACTGGGCGTGCTGGCGCTGCTTTGCAGTCTGCCGCTGAGTTTTGCGGTGGCGCGGCTGATTGGATCGACGCGCAGTTTTCTCAATTTCACAATCGAATCGGACCTGCGGCTGGTGCTGACGCAGTCGACGGTGCAGTTCGGGATTGGGGCGGTGTTGATCGCGTTTCTGGCGCAGACGCTGCCCTCGTTTTCGGCGGCGCGGCACACGATTGTGACCTACAAGATGGAGATGGCGCGCACCTTGCGCCCGCCGTGGTGGCAGCGGGCCTACCTGGACATTCTGTTGCTGATTCCGGCGGGATACGGCATCTATCTGCTGCGCAGGCAGGGCAGTATCAGCATGCCGGGGACGGTGACGGATGAGTCGGTGTTTCAGAATCCGCTGCTGTTTCTGATACCGGCGCTGGCGATATTCGCGCTGACGCTGGTGACGCTGCGGGTGCTGCCGGTCTTCATGCAGATTGTGGCCTGGTTTGCGTCAAGGGGCGGGGGCGTGGGTGTGCTGCTGGCGAGCCGTCACCTGGCGCGCAACCGGGGGATGTATACGGCGCCGATGATTCTGCTGGTGCTGACGCTGAGCCTGTCGGCGTTCACGACATCGCTGGCGCAGACGCTGGACGGCCATCTGTTCGACCGAGCCTACTATAAGGTTGGGGCGGACGGCCGGCTGGTGGAGTTGGGGGATTCGCCGCAGTCGCGGGGCGGAGGCGGCTTCGGGGGCGGGGGCGAGGCCTCTGCTGATTCGGAAGGGGAGCTGGCGGGACCGTTGTGGACATTTGTGCCGGTGTCGGAGCATCTGAAGGTGCCGTCCATCAAGGCGGCGACGCGCATCGCGCGCTTTGAATCGCGGATACACCTGGATGGACGCTGGCGGAATGGGCAGATTTTCGGGATCGACCGGCTGGATTTTCCGAAGGCGGCCTACTGGCGGCGGGATTTTGCCGCGGCGCAGCTTGGCTCGTTGATGAATTCGCTGGCGCTGGAATCCGAAGGGGTGCTGGTGGACCGGGGTCTTATGCGTCAGTTCGGGCTGCGGGTGGGGGACTTGATCCAGGTGTCGGCGGCGCGCTACGGGCTGCGGGCAGAGATGCAGCTGAAGATCATGGGCGATTTCAACTACTTTCCGACGTGGTACCCGCAGGATGACGGGCCGCTGGTGGTGGCCAATCTCGACCATTTGTTCGAGCGAATGGGGGGGCAGTTCCCGTATGAGGTGCTGGTGCGGACCGACCCGCGCACCGATTACGAGAACATGGTTCGCGAGCTGCGACTACACGATCTGAACGTGCTCAGCTACTTTTCGGCGCGCGAGCGCATTGTGGAGGAGCAGCAGTTGCCGCAGCGCCAGGGGCTGTTCGG
>DAOUHX010000337.1:0-98008 GCA_034428395.1 Caldilineaceae bacterium | reverse complement strand
AGCGAGGCCGGGAGCGTTCACTTGCAGGAATGGCCCCAGGCCGACCCGGAAAAGGCTAGGGAAGACGAGATTACCGTCGTCGTACAGGTCAACGGTCGTGTGCGCGACAAGCTGAGCGTCGCACCCAATACCGCCGAAGACAGACTGGAAGAGCTGGCACTGGCTTCCACCAACGTCAAGCGCTGGATGGACGGCAAACAGGTACGCAAGATCGTCGTCGTTCCCGACAAACTGGTCAACATAGTGATTGGATAACGAGCCTCCCGCCGCCAACGGGTAAACCAATGAAAGTAATCGTCGATCTCTGCGTCGTTCCCATCGGCGTGGGCGTTTCAGTCTCGAAATACGTCGCCGCCTGCGAGCGCATCCTCGACGAGGCCGGTCTGCGCCATCAGATGCACGCCTACGGCACAAATATTGAGGGTGAGTGGGAGGAGGTCTTCGCCGCCGTCAAACGCTGCCACGAGGTCGTGCATCAGATGGGCGCGCCGCGCATATCCACCAGTCTGAAAGTCGGCACGCGCTGCGACCGCGACCAGACAATGCAGGACAAGATCGACAGCGTAAACAGTAAGCTGCAAGGGGAGCCGCCGCCCGCCTCGACAACCTGACGTAGAAAAGGGCCTAGGCCCAAGGAAAGGGACTGATGAGCGAAGATTGTATCTTTTGCAAAATCGTGGCCGGCGAGATCCCCTCGGACCAGCTGTACCAGGACGAGCTCGTTACCGCATTTCGCGACATCTCGCCCCAGGCTCCGGTTCACCTGCTGCTCGTTCCCAACCGGCACTTCAAAGACTTCGGCGAAATGGGCAACGAACAGGGGGAACTGATGGGACGCATTGCGCAGGTGGCCGGCCAGCTTGCCGCGCAGGAAGGGGTCGCCTCAGATGGCTGGCGTTTCGTCACCAACATCGGCGCGCACGGCGGCCAGGAAGTCCTCCATACGCACTTTCACCTGTTGGGAGGACGCCCCCTCGGACCGCTCCTCGCCCGCTGAACAGAATGAAGAGAATGCCGGCAACTGCCGGCATTCTCCTCTCCCGCCTACTTCACAACCGCCATCGCCAGCCCGTCCTCGTAAGGCACGACAGTGCTGACAAGCCGCTGATCCTGGCCCAGTTCTCGCACAAATCGGCGCATCCCCTGCACCCAGTCCCAGTCCTGCTTCTCGGGGTCCACCAGGCTCCCCCACATGCGTACATTGTCTCCCAGGATAACGGTCCCCGCGCGACTGTAACGCAGCGCATAATCCAGATATTCGGGATAATTGCCTTTGTCCGCGTCAATGAAAACCAGGTCGAACGGCGCTTCATCCGCCAACCCGGGCAAACTGTCCAGCGCCTCTCCCACACGTACCTCTGTCTTGTCCGCCAGCCCCATCATACGCCACTGCTCACGCGCAAAGTCGGCGTGTTTTTGCTCCAGCTCCAGGCCGATCAGCTTGCCGCCGGGTGGCAAAGCGCGCGCAATCCATGCCCCGCTGTATCCCGCCAATACCCCGATCTCCAATACCTTGCGCGCGCCCGTCAATTGCACCAATACTTGAAGGAACTTGCCCTGCTCCGGCCCGATGCTCATGTTGGGCAGCCCGGCCGCGTCCGCCTCCTCCTGCAGACGCGCCAGAGCCGCGTCATCGCAATGAAAGTGATCGCGGATGAGCTGCTGATAGGGATCGATTTCTGTCAATTTTGACATCAGGTATCTCCAGGAATCTGTTCTTTACTTCACCAGTGCCGCAGCCAGCGCGTCGCCCAGGGTACGCGCGCCAACTGCCTCGATCTCGCCGGGCAGGTCGGCCGCATCGTTCGCCTCTCCGACGGACATCGCGCCCCGGCCCGCCCTATCCTTTTCGCGCCGGATCGCATGACGGGGTACGACCGCGCGTGTAAAGCCCAGTTTGGCCGCCTCGCGCAGCCGTTGCGTCAACTGACTGACGCTCCGCAACTCCCCGCTCAGACCAATCTCTCCCAGCAACACTACGTCCGCCGCTATCGGCACGTTGCGATAGCTGCTGGCGACCGCCGCAGCAATTGCCAGGTCCACGGCCGGCTCACCCACCCGCATTCCTCCCACGACATTGACAAAAATGTCCTGCGCGCCCAACGTCAGACTCAGGCGCTTGCTCAATACAGCCGTCACAAGCAAAAGCCTGTTGAAATCGACGCCGTTCCCCGTTCGTCGCGGCTGGCTGAACGGTGTCGCGCTGGCAAGCGCCTGCACTTCGACCAGCAGCGGCCGGCTGCCCTCCAACGGGACCGCGATCGCGCTGCCGGCGGCATTCGGGAGCCGCTCCGCCAAGAACAGCTCGGAGGGGTTCCCAACCGGCGCCATACCCCGTTCCGTCATCTCAAAAACGCCCACCTCATTCGTGCTGCCAAAACGGTTCTTGATCGACCGCAACAGACGGTATGCGTGAAAACGCTCCCCCTCCAGTTGGAGTACCGTGTCAACCATGTGCTCCAGCACACGCGGTCCGGCAATGGACCCTTCCTTGGTCACATGGCCCACAAGGAACAGCGGAATGTTGAGCCGCCTGGCCTGTCGCAGCAGCAGCGCAGCGCAATCCCGCACCTGCGAAACCGTTCCCGCAGCCCCCCCGCCGGCACTACTGTGGATCGCTTGAATCGAATCGACGATCACAAGTGACGGCCTTACACTCTCCACCTGCTCCAGGACCTGTTCCAGTATCGTGTCGGCCAGTACGAGCAGCCTTCCCTCCTTCAGCCCCAGCCGCGTCGCCCGCTGCCCGATCTGAAAGGCACTCTCCTCACCGCTCACGTACAGGACCTGGCCGACTCTGCGCGCCACTTCAGCCGCCGTCTGGATCAACAACGTACTCTTGCCGATTCCAGGATCTCCGCCGACCAGAATCCCCGCGCCGGGCACGATTCCCCCGCCCAGGACTCGGTTCAATTCAGGGTCGGCGAGAACGACGCGGCGCGAAGGCTCGTCGGGAATCTCCGGCAGAGACAGAGGGGTCGGCGCCTCCAATGGCTCCGCGCCGCGGTATCGCAGCCCCGACCCGCCCTCCTGGACCCGCCTTTCCTCCAGCGTGTTCCATTCGCCGCATTCCGGGCATCTGCCCATCCACTTCATCTGCACGCCGCCGCACTCGCTGCAGATGTACTGCGACTTTGCTCTGCTCGCCATACACGCCTACCCCCTCGAACCGTCACGCCGGCGTCGGAAACGCCTGTACCATCTCCAGCACTTCGCTCCTCACCCGCCCCTGCAGTCCGGTATCATCGGGGTCCTTTGCGATCGCCGCAATCCACCGCCCAATCTGCTCAAATTCCGGCTCCTTCAACCCCCGCGTCGTGGCAGCCGGCGTCCCCAGACGGATGCCGCTCGTCACCATCGCCTTCCGCCGGTCGAACGGAATCATATTCTTATTGCAATGGAGCGCCGCGTTGTCAAGCGCCGACTCCACGACCTTGCCGCTGATCTCTTCCCGGCCCAGGCTGTCCAGATCGACCAGCAGCAGATGATTGTCCGTCCCGCCCGAGACGATGCGCAGGCCCTCGCTCAACAACGTTTCACTCAAAACCTGCGCGTTGATAAGCACCTGCTGCTGATATATTCCGAATGACGCCTCCATCGCCAGCCTGAAACCAACCGCTTTCGCCGCAATGATGTGCATCAGCGGTCCCCCCTGAATGCCGGGGAACACTGCCCGGTTGATCGCCCGCGCCTGCTCTTCCTTGCATAGGATGAGGCCTCCGCGCGGGCCCCGCAATGTCTTGTGCGTCGTGGTTGTTACAACGTCACAGTAGGACACCGGGTCCGGGTGAAGACCAGTGGCAACCAATCCGGCCACATGCGCCATGTCCATCATCAACAGGCAACCGGCCTCGTCCGCAATTTCGCGCAGCATGGGATAATCGAAGTGGCGTGGATACGCACTGGCCCCCACCAGCAGCAACTTCGGGCGGTGCTCCGCCGCCATCTGTCGAATGGTCCCGTAGTCTATCTGTTCCGTTTCGGGGCTGAGCCCGTAATGGACAAAGTCATAGTAGTGCCCCGAGCTGTTCAGGTGAAAGCCATGACTCAAGTGGCCGCCGTGGTCCAGCTTCATCGCCAGGACCGTGTCCCCGGGCTTCAGCAGCGCCATGTAGACCGCCATGTTTGCCTGCGCACCAGAATGCGGCTGCACATTGACACATTCCGCGCCGAACAGTGCCTCCGCCCTCTCGATCGCGATCTTCTCCGCAATGTCCACGTACTGACAGCCGCCGTAATACCGCCGCCCCGGATAGCCTTCCGCGTACTTGTTCGTGAGGACGCTCCCCGCCGCCGCCAGCACCTCCGGAAACACATAGTTCTCGCTGGCAATCAGTTCAATTCCGTTCGTCTGCCTTTGCCTCTCAAGCTCGATCGCCCCGTATATTTCAGGATCGCTCTCCCGCAAAACCTGCCTGGGATCGGTCTGCTCAGTCCAGGCGGGCAGGCGGTTGTCAACCTCCCGGACCACCTTTGAAACCTCGCTCATCGCTGCACCCTCCTCATTCCGTCCATGCAGTCCGCGACCGGCCACGATGCCTGCCGCGCCAACGATTTACACTAGCACGCGCAAGTGCTTACGTCAATTTTACTGAGATATTCGGAAATCCAGGAACTGCCAGTTCTTCCACAAAGACAGGGCGCCTTGCCCCTCCTGTCAATGCCAAAACAGTCTATGATAGAATGGCGGCCATTGGACTGAGCGCAGTGCGACCCAACAGTCCGGACTGCTCGGGCTCGCCCTGGTCTATTTGTGAGGACGCAACAATGCGGTGTCCGCAGGCCGCGAGAATCGTCATTGACCGACCCAAAACGGCGACGTTGAAGCGCTCCGCATTCCCGGTTTCGCCCCGGATTCGCTTGAAGTTGGGCGCGTTCCTGGCCGTCCTGCTGCTGACAACTTCGGCCTGTCGCCAGCATCAATTCACCGCCACGGTCTTCGAGGATGCTGAGCCGGCCCCGGAGATTCGCGGCCAGAACTACGACGGCACACCCTTCGAACTCTCCCAACTCAAGGGCGGCCCTGTCCTCCTGTTCTTCGGCTACACCTTTTGCCCCGACATATGCCCCCTGACAATGATGGAGCTGGCAGAGGCCAAACGGGCCTTGGCCAGGGATGCCCCCGCCCTCGCCGCCGGCCTGCAGCTTGTTTTCGTCACAATCGACCCCCTGCGCGACAACCTTGCCCGCATCGAGCCTTACGTCAAGGCCTTTCATCCTCAGTTCTACGGCGTATACGTCCCCGAAACAGCCCTGGACGTACTCAAACCGGCCTATGGCCTCTTTGTCGAACCCCCGAAAGGCAGCAGCCTGGCCGATGACTACTATCTGCTTGACCATACCTCCCGCGTCTTCCTCATCGACCGCAAGGGCAATTGGCTGGGGCTCTTCAGCGCCGAGGCGACCGCGGAGGAGCTGACCGCCGACCTGAAGGCCTTGCTGCGCTGAGTTTCACAGTCCATATTGCCGGCCTTCCTACCAACCAAACGTCGATGCGCACTTTCATCGCGATTGAGATTCCACCCGGAGTGAAACAGGTGCTACGAAGCGAACAGCAGCGTCTGCGCGACCTTCTGGCAGGGCACGATCTCCCGCCCGTCTTGCGCTGGACCAACACCGACAATCTTCATCTGACCCTGCGCTTTCTGGGCGAAACACAAACGCAGCAAAGTCGGCACATTCGCGACGGTCTGGCCGGCCTCGCGGCCGCGCACCGACCGTTCAAGCTCTCGCTTTCCCGGCTCGGATGCTTTCGCTCGTGGAAAAACCTGCGCGTCGTGTGGGTGGGGATTGAAGGTGACGCGGCCGCCCTGCGTGCCGTCCAATCAGACGTTGAATCCCTGGCCTGTCGTATGGGCTTTGACGCCGTCAATCAACTCTTTTCGCCTCATGTCACACTGGCGCGCACCAGGCGTAACGCCCCCCGCTCGGCGATACGCAGGGCGGCAGAGCAGTTACGTCGGGCGGCTACAGAAGAAACGCCCCAGTTGGAGTACCACTGGAGCGTGCGCGACCTCTACTTTATTCGCAGCGTGTTGGGAGGAGGCGGACCGCAATACTCCACTTTGGCCCGCTGCCCATTGCATGTCGATTCGCAATAGCCCTACGAAAAACGCGGTTCGTCCGCAGCCATCTCCGCGACTCTCGGCGCAGCCATCTCTTGCGCGATCGATCCGCCTTCACTTGGAGCCTGCGGCGCGGCTTCCCTCCAGGGACGGGACCTTTCGCGCCGCGGCTGCTCTTTCACAGCGGGCTGTTCGACTACAGGCTCCCCGTCCTGCATCGCCCGCTCGATGCCCTTGAACACAATACCCAAAGGGGCGCAGATCAGACTCGCGCAGAAGAATCCCCATAAGCTCAGACCCGCGATGCCGATGACCTGTGCCTGGATCTGACCCGGAAAATCGCTCTGGAAACCCCGCGCTGCCAACAGACCCGTAACCCCCTGGCCCGTAACACCAAGATAACTCTCCGCCCCGATCTGCTGCCATCCCGCGCCCGCCGCTCCGTCAGCGAAAATGCCCACGCACAGGAGTCCGATCGCCGCCGGCAATCCAGTCGCGGCGACAACGCCGGCGCTGTCATCCAGGCGGAACACCCTGTTCAGGGCAAAAGTGATGAATGGCACGCTTCCCCCGGCCAGCAAGCCGATCACCAGCGCGGCCGCAGGACCGCCAAGTGGGCCGACCGCCAATCCAGCGACCACACCCGCCACCAGCCCCCGCGCACTCATTCCAGGATCGTTCGTCCCGTTAACGAACCACGTATAGAGCAGAGGAATCGTAACGCCCCCTGCGGCATAGAGCAGGCCGTTGACCGCCGTACGCATCCCTGTGAACCGATCAATAGCCAGCTGCTGCACGGGGCTCGCCCATACCCACCCCAACACGCCGACCATGACAAACAGTGCGCCGGTAACAGCCAGCAGCGGCAAATGGACCGGCGGAAGTTCCGGGTCGGTCAGTTCCTGCGGCCTGCGGGCAGGGACCCAAACCAGCAGTGCAGCCATCGTTGCCGACGCGGCCACGAGAAAAACAGAGCCCGCGCCCCCAAAATCGACCATCCCGTGCCCGAGTCCGAGGTTCCGGCCCAATCCTCCCAGCCATCCGCCCCCCTGAATCCAGTTCCCCGCCAGCGGATAGACAAACCCGCCGACCAGCAGCGCGACGAACAGGGTCGCAACCATCGGCGCGCGGCCCCGAAGCGCCACAACCGGCAGCATCGCCGCGGACATCGCCCATGGCGCATGCGCCACAAACAGGCCAAGCGCCGCAGGAGTCGCCGCCGGTCCAGTCAGAAACCACCCCTCCAGCCCTGCCGCAATCCAACCGATTCCCCATCCCTCGGGCAGAGGAATCCATCCCCGCACAAGCCCGGCAAGTTCCGGATTCTCGCTGTAGAGAAATCCCACGCTTCCAAACTGAAACGCAAACCCCACTGCCCAGTATCCCACGCATCCCAGGCAAAAAGCCGCCAGTCCACCCAGCGCTGCGTCCCATGCCCGCTGCGGTCGCAGTCCGCTCGCGGCAACCAGTAACAGGCCTGCGGGTACAAGAAAGGCGAGACCGCTGGCTGTCAAATGCCAGAGATAGGAATCGTCCATGAATCTGCTGTTCTCACGTAAGTCAACTGAGATGAATCACGTAGAATTGAGCCAAGCATAGCAGAAGATCACAGACTGACCAAAGTATCCGGGAGAATACGCCCCCGTCCCCCGCGGAACCATTACAGCCCCCGCTTGCGTTGGTTCTCCATCACCAAAGTGATACAATGGCCACGGCGTCCCACTCGTATGGTGCAGTCCTCCAGCCAGCCCAACTTCATGGGCGTTCTATTGTGTCAAAGCAAACGACCGCTCGCCGTAAACAAAGACAGATTAGGTGGGAATCGGCCCTCTTCAACCTGATCCGGGTCGGTTTTCTGGTCATGGTCCTTGCTGTACTCTTGGGCGTAGGAAGCGTGGCGTACGCCCACCTGACCGAGCAGTTCCTCGCAGTCGAACAACAGTCCGAAGCCCTCATCGATCCCGACCGCGGCGAAGATGCGCTGACCCCTGAAAACATCGAGGCCCGCATCCTGGCCCTGAATCTGCGCCTGAATGAGGATCAATTGCAGATTCCCGCCGGAACCGACCCTCGGCCGCGTCCATTCACAATCAATCTCGGCGAACCGGCACGCTTCATCTCAGCCCGCCTTGCCGCCGCCGGCTTTATTCGCGACGCCGAACTCTTCAATCTCTACCTACGCGTGAACGGCCTCGACCGTAACATCGAAGCAGGAAACTTCATGCTGGCTGATTCGATGACCATCCCGGAAATCGCACAAGAGCTGCAACAAGCCCGCTTCGAAGAAGTTGTCGTCACCATTCCCGAAGGCTTCCGCGCCGAAGAGATCGCCGAACGCCTGGCCGAAAACTTTGTCATCGACGGCGAACGATTCCTCACTGCCGTCCGCCAGCCTCAGGGCCTCACCCTCTTTTCCCAATACGACTTTCTCCAAAAGCTCCCCAACGGTGCGTCGCTCGAAGGCTACCTCTTCCCTGACACATACAGATTCCCAGTCAACGTCAGCGGGCCGGAAATTGTGCTCGCCTCCATGTTGGACAATTTTGAGAATCGCGTCGGAACCAGTGGCCTGGTCGGTGGCACCAGCGGCCTCAGCGACTACAACCTGATCACCCTGGCCTCCATCGTCGAAAGGGAGGCTGTTCAGGAGGACGAACGTCCGCTGATCGCCAGCGTCTATCTCAATCGGCTTAACAGCGCCTGCCCCGATGTGGGCGGCCGCTACCTGCAGGCCGACCCAACCGTCCAATATGCAAAAGGCACGACCGGCGACTGGTGGTGGAAGCCGCAGACCATCGAAGAGTACGCACAGGTGCAGAGTTCCTACAATACTTACCTCCATCCGGGGCTTCCGCCCGGCCCCATCGCCAGCCCCGGCCTGCTCGCAATCGATGCGACCAGGAATCCTGAACAGACGCTCTACTGCTTTTTCCTGGCCACCGGCGAAGACGGTCGCCACGTCTTCGCGCAAACGCTGGCAGAGCACGAGCAAAACCTTTCCATCTACGGCTACCAGCCCTAGATTGGCAGCTCCAAACGGCGGTAGATTGTTGTCGAATGATCCCGGCCGCCTTCTGCTGCGGCGACTGAACAAGACAATTTCCTCCTCCCCGTCTGCCCAGACACTGTCAGCCGGCAGTTCCAGCGTATCCAGACCGGCTTACGTTGCCGCTGCCTGCTCCTGCCTGGTCTTCCTCCTGCTTCTTTCTGCCTGCACCTCCACCCGCCCCGTCGTGAAGATCGGCCTCCTGGCGCCATTCGAAGGACTATACCGCCAAAGTGGTTATCAAGCCTTGGCCGCTATGCGCTCCGCCTTGGCAGACCATCAGCCGCACAATGTCGAAGTCTTGCCGCTCGCGCTTGACACGGCCGCCGACCCGGAACAAGCCAGTCGCGCAGCCGCCAAACTCTTGCGAGATGACAGCGTCGTAGCCGTTATCGGCCCTCTGCAATCGCCGCAGGTTGCCGCTGCCGCAGAACTCATCGCCGCCTCTGGAGTCGACTGGCATCTTCCCCTTGCCCCTCGCACGCCGGACAAGGAGCAGGCCCTGTTCGCCGCCATCCTCTCACAGATCGACGGCCTCCACATTTTGCAGGCCGGCCCCGATACCCGCTGGCCCGACCTCTCCTCTGACGGCAATTCAACCGTCGCCGCAAGTGGAAATTCTGCCTCCCAATTCGATGGTGTGTTCTGGCGGGGTGACGCGCGCGCGGGCGCAGCCTTCCTGACCCGCCTTCGCACCTACGACCCTACAGTCCCTTTCTGGACGACGGGCATCGGCGGCGATCCAGTCTTCTCTCTCTTGTTGTCGGAGTATCTGGGTGAGGAAACGATCGGCCCAGTCTTTTGGGGAATTGTCCTCGATGGCAGCGTCAGCGAAGACCAACTCTCGGAGTGGAAGGCCAGTCGTCAGCCGTCATCGCCCACGGCGTTTGCCGTCTACCTCGCCACGAAGCACGCCCTGGAGCAGATCGCCGGAATCGCAAGATCGTCAGACACGCCGAAGCTCGCGATCTTCAAACTTGATCACGATGGAAGCAGCCATCTTGTAGAATTCGTCCCGTTGCCCTGATTCCTGCTGGGCCCGTGCAGCCGCTTGACCAACCTGGTACCCAATTTGCGGTCTCGAAGAGTTCACAATGCGTCTTCTCGTAATCTCCTGGGAGTACCCACCAAATGTCGTCGGCGGCATCGGGAAGCACGTAGCCGAGTTCGTACAAGCCTTTGTCGACGTCGCCGCCCGAAGCGGCTCTCCCATCCATCTCGACCTTTTGACCCCCCACAGTGGCAGCGCGCCCGACACCGAACACCTTTCCGATAACGTGACCATCTATCGTGTCGAAACGCCTACCATCAATCCTCTGGATCTTTTCAATAGCGTCATCGACAACAATCGCTATCTCGAGTCGAAAGCCCGCGAATTGCACAATCTTGCCCCTTACGATCTCGTCCACGTTCACGAATGGCTGACCGCCTCCGCCGGCATCGAACTGAAGCACGAATGGAGAGTCCCCCTCATTGTCACCATCCACGCCACCGAACGCGGCCGCCACCACTCCCACGTGCCCAACGAGACCAGCCACCGGATCAACCAGCTGGAGTGGCAGGTCTGCTACGAAGCCTGGCGCATCATCGTTTGCAGCACTTACATGGCCGGTGAACTGGGCCAGTACTTCGACGTACCTCTTGACAAAGTTACGCTGATCCCCAACGGCGTCGATATCTCGCCCTTTCGGGCCTGCTCAGAAGAGCGCATCCAGGAACTACGCGCCCGTTACGCACCCAACGGCGAAAAACTCCTCTTCTTTGTCGGGCGAATCACCCCCGAAAAGGGTGTGCAGGTACTTCTGCGCGCGCTCCCGCCTCTGCGCTGGAACTACCCCGACCTGCGCCTGCTCGTGGCCGGCAGAAACAGCGAACAAATGCAGCCTCTCGTCGACGAACTGCAAATCGGAGAGGCGGTCGAACTTCTGGGATTCATCGACAGCGAAACCCGAAACTGCCTCTATCGCGCCGTCGACGCAGCCGTCTTCCCCAGCCTCTATGAACCGTTCGGCATCGTCGCCCTCGAGGCAATGGCCGCCGGCTGCAACGTGATCGCCAGCGATGTCGGTGGACTGGGAGAAGTCGTCGATCACCACCGCACCGGCCTTACCTCTGTTGCCGGTGACCCCGATAGCATCGTCTGGGCAGTCGAACAACTCTTTTCCGACCCCGTCCAGGCCCAGGCGATGCGGGCGCGCGGTCTGCAGGAAGTCATTCGCTCCTACGACTGGCACATCATCGCCGCCTCGACCTTGGATACCTACACAGCCGTACTTGCCCAGCGACAAGGCCTCAGCTGGTAATTCGCTCCAGCACAACAGGCGATCCGAGCGAACCAGGCTCCCCGTCGGGCGAAAAGTCCACCTCATCGACAATCGTATACGACCGCCTGAGCTGCGCGGCCGCGACATTAGCAGACTTACTATCCGCAGCGTGTACCGTTAGCAGCAGGTCCCCGCCACCGACCTGCTCCCCCACCTTGGCCGTCGCGACCACGCCCACTCTGTGGTCGATCGCGTCTCCCTTTCTCTGCCTGCCTCCGCCTAGCCCGACTACCGCCATTCCGACTGCGCGTGCATCCAGGGCGCCAACAACACCCGACCTCTCTGCCCGCACTTCCAATACGACGGGGGCGGCCGCCAGCCGCCCCGGCTCAACCACACTTCTTTCGTCTCCGCCTTGGGCAACCACGAATTCGACGAATTTTGCGAACGCCGCCCCGGAATCGATAGCCCTCTTCACTCTGCCGCCGGCCGCAGCCAGCGCAGCCTCTTTGCCGCTATCTTTCTGCACCCTGCGCAACGCCGCATCGCCCAGCAACAGCATCTCGATCGCCACCGCCTCAGTCAACTCTTGGAAATCCTCTGGCCCCCTGCCGTGAAGCGCGTCGATCGCTTCCCGTACCTCCAGGATGTTTCCCACGGCCCGCCCCAGTGGCTGCTCCATCGCCGTTATCAGCGCCGTCACGCCCCGCCCGGCGCCGCGGCCGATCGAGACCATCAGCCCTGCCAGCTCCCTGGCCTGGGAGTGGGTTTCCATGAACGCCCCGCGTCCGCACTTTACGTCCAGCACGATGCCGTCCGCGCCCGCCGCCAGCTTCTTGCTCATGATGCTCCCGGCAATCAGCGGCAAACTGGGGACCGTGCCCGTTACGTCCCGTAACGCGTAGAGCCGCTGGTCCGCAGGCGCCAGCGCCGCCGTCTGCGCAGCCACCACCAGCCCTACTTCCCGTAGTTGGCGCCGGAACTGCGCCATGCTCAAGCTCGCGCTCCAGCCCGGTATGCCCTCCAGCTTGTCGATCGTTCCCCCCGAAAAGCTGAGACCCCGCCCGCTCATCTTGCCGACCGGCAGCCCGCACGCCGCCACGATAGGCCCAACAGCCAGCGTCGTCTTGTCGCCCACGCCTCCGCTCGAATGTTTGTCAACAATAAGCTGCCCGGCCGGCGCAAGCCCCTGCAGGTCGAGCATCTCCCCGCTGGCAGCCATCGCCTGCGTCAGCGCCGTCGCCTCCGCCGGCGTCATCCCCCGAAAGTAAACGGCCATCGCCCACGCGGCCAACTGATAATCCGGGATCTCGCCCTCGACCACGCCCTCAATCAGGAAGCGCAGCTCGTCCCCGCTGTGCTCGCCGCCATCCCGTTTCTTTGTGATCAGATCGACTACGTTCATTTCCGATTTCTTGGGCCCACTCCCCGTCAATGGTACACTTTCATCTGTTTCGGCGGCCGGCCTCTACGCTACCCGCTGATTCCAAGGCGGTGCCTCTCGGCGGCCACCATAGGGTGATTTCGGCCTGAGAATCTCGGTACGGGGTGACACATGAGCAAAACGGTTACTGTGGTCGGCGGCGGACTCGCTGGCACGGAAGCTGCCTGGCAACTCGCGCAGCGTGGCGTTCACGTGCGCCTGTTTGAGATGCGTCCCACACGGCCTACGCCAGCCCATGTGACAGACCGCCTCGCCGAACTGGTCTGTTCTAACTCGATGGGCAGCACTCTGCCCGACCGCGCACTGGGCATTCTCAAAAACGAGATGCTGACCCTGGGAAGCTTCGTGGTCCGCACGGCCTTCAAGCATGCCTTACCGGCCGGGCAGGCGCTCGCCGTCGGTCGCGACGAATTCGCCGAAGAGATCACCGCCCTTATCTCCGGCCACCCACATATTGAACTGGTCCGCCAGGAGGTGACCGACGTTCCCGATGGGCCGACAATTCTTGCTACCGGTCCCCTGACAAGCGACTGCCTGACCCAAGCTGTCCAGTCGCTTACCGGACGTTATCTCTACTTCTACGACGCCATGGCGCCCATCGTCACTTACGAAAGCATCGACCGCACCATCGCCTTCAGACGCAATCGCTGGGATAAATCCGGCAGTGCCGGAACCGACGAGGGTGACTATTTCAACTGCCCTCTTGATCAAGCCCAATACGAAGCCTTTGTCGATGCTTTGCTCGCTGCGCCGCGCATCGAACTCTCCGGCGCCGACAAAGAGCTCGAACGCTATTTCGAAGGTTGCATGCCGATCGAGGCGCTGACCCAGCGCGGCAAAGACGCCCTCGCCTACGGGCCCATGCGGCCGGTAGGCCTGCGCAATCCAGCCACCGGCCAGCGTCCACACGCCGTCGTCCAGCTCCGCCAGGACAACGTGGCCGGCACCCTCTATAACCTGGTTGGCTTCCAGACAAACGTCAAGTGGGGCGCCCAGGCCGAAGTCCTTCGCATGATCCCTGGCCTGAAACATGCCGAATTCGTGCGGCTGGGCCAAATGCACCGCAACACGTTTATCAACAGCCCGACCCTTCTGCGCCCGACCTTGCAGTTCAAGCAGCGCGACGACCTCTTTTTCGCCGGCCAGATCACCGGCACAGAAGGATATGTCGGCAGCGCGTTGGGAGGACTTCTGGCGGGGATAAATGTGGCGCGCTTGCTGGACGATCAGCCGCTCATGCAGCTACCGCGCGCCTCCATGAGCGGCGCCCTCTTCCACTACATCACCAACGCCGACGCCGCCGATTTCCAGCCCATGAAAGCAAACATGGGCCTCCTGCCTCCCCTCCAGCAGCCTGTGCGCAACAAGCGCCAACGCTACGCAACCTACGCCGCCAGGGCGAAACAGACGCTTGATAACTACCTGTGTCAGATGAACTTCACGCCGCTCGACTGACGAAGCATCCACAACAGGAATGGGGCCCGCCACAACCACCACCGGTTCTGCCCAAGGCCTTCTGGCCGGCCGATTCCTACGCCTCACGCTGTCCTTCAACCTGTTACTCGGCCGCCCTCGCGTTGATGACGCCGAGCAGCACGTTCGTTCGCTCCAGCTTTACCCTGTAGATCTCAAAGTCGCCGAAGTATGCCCGTTCGTACCGGTCGCCTTCATATTCTCCCGTGAAAAACCACCGCTTGGTATACTGCATCGAGACAAGCATCCCAGACCGCACGTCGTGGCAGGTCAATCCGTTGTAGACCGTCGTCCAGCCACTGTCCTCCAGGACCTCCGCTTCCTGCTCATCGCTGCACCAGGCCTCGATCTCCTCCCCCGTGTCCAAAAGGAAGAGAGCGTTCGCTTCACCAGGGCGCGGGCCTGCCCAGTAATTGAAGAAAAAGAGGCCCGTACTGTTTGGATAGCGCTCTGTGCCTTCCAGCCGGTCGATCTGATGCGGCCACGTGGAGTCTTCCCCGCAAGCCCCCTCCCACGTCACAATCCGGTTTATCTCCAACCATCGAGGATCGCTGTTGTCAAGCACCTCCGTTCGCGAGACTGCCGCACAAGCGCTCACCGCACAGCGCCGCGAACCGCACTCGTACTGAATGTCCCAAACAGCCGTCAGGTCGTCAGGAAACATTAGCCCTGCCACAGGCAATGCCTCGGCAACCTCGTCAGGCTCTACCACAATCCCCGAAAGCCAGGCCGATCGAGTCGCCTCGCCCGCGCTATCGTCAGGACCCGAAACACAACAAATCCGCCACCAGCCATCTTCAGTCCTGCCAGTTGTAGTAAAAGTGTCGCCTTCCACTGCATTCGCTACGACGTCAAAGTCTGTGCTGGGACCGACGCGGATGTTTACCCTCGCCTTGTTGATCCGCACCGTCCCCTGTTGCATACCCTTCGCCTCGCCGCCGTTACTCTCGTCTCCCTCCCCAATCTCGTTGACCATGCCATCAGCCTCGAGCATAAGGATCCCAGGCGGCAGCACAACCTGCTCCTCCTCGGCCACCGTCGTCGGCGGCGGCAACGGCAACGGTGTGGGCTCAGGTGACAGTTCCTCCTCTGTAATCGGCTGGCAACCGGCCAGTAGGAGCACGACGGCAAGGAGCGCACACAGATAGCTTCTTTTCGCCCCGGCCCTGTTGATGTATATTTCTATCTGTAACAACTGAGTCAGTCCGCCCTTCCGCGTTTCACTGCATTTCATAGGTTGACTAGCCCCTGTCAGTTGTACGGGCAAAAGTGCTCTGTCGAGCGCCAATGAGGAACCGGCTGTTCCCGCCGAAACCGCCGCCGAAGAAAGTGCCGAAAAAGACGACAATCCTAACTTTTCCAGTATAGCCATCATGCGGCAGATTGGCAACAGCCGTGTCCAGATGCCCATCATGAATCTACACCATTCTCTGTCTCAGCGAATTGCCGGCCGCAATGCTTGCCCAGGGAAACTCAGGCATAACTACTCGCAGTGTGCACCCGTAAAGTGGACCATCCCGAATCAAAACACAGTCCGGAAAGTACACCTCCGCACCGAGAATCTGAGTCCACCATTCCAGATTCGGGTAAAGCGACGGAACACATAGACGCTTCAGTTCAGTCAGGCCAGTTGACTGTCGTCGTGCCGACCTATAACGAGGCCAGCAATCTGGAAGAGCTCGTGGACGATCTGTTCGCCCTCCCTCTCACGAATTTACGCCTCGTGATCGTTGACGACAACTCCCCCGACGGCACTGGCATTCTTGCCGACAATCTGGCCCGTCGCTATAACGACCCCCAGCAACGCATAACCGTCATCCATCGCCTGCAAAAGGCCGGGTTAGGCACTGCCTACATCGAAGGATTTCGCCACGCGCTCGCAGACGGCGCCGAATTCGTCGTGCAAATGGACGCCGACTTCAGCCACAATCCAGCTTACATCATCCAGATGCTCGGCGTCATCACCGCCACCGGCATGGACGTTGTTATCGGCAGCCGCTACGTGCCCGGCGGAACGCTCGACGAGGACTGGAGTCAGTGGCGCAGGCTGCTCAGCTGGTGGGCCAATCTATACTGCCGCACCATTTTGAGGATTCGTGTTCGCGACATGACATCCGGCTTCAAACTTTGGCAGCGTAACGCCCTTCAGGAAGTCGGGCTGGAAACCGTCCGCAGCAACGGCTACGTCTTTACCGTGGAAATGGCCTTTCTCAGCGAGAAACTTGGCTTTCGCATCATCGAGCTCCCAATCCATTTCGAAGACCGGCGCATCGGCCAAAGCAAAATGAATACGCGCGTCAAGTTTGAATCGGCCTGGCGCGTCTGGGAGCTGCTCTGGCGGCACCGCTCCCGCCTGTCGCCAAAGACCAGGACCAGACGCAACGACCCGCTCTCCACCCGACCGGAGCAGCCCGCCGACCAGCCATCCAATGTGCCAACGGACGCGCCCACGTAATGATGCACCGGCTACGTCGTCGCAGCGCCGACCTGCTCCCCCTCCTGCCCCTAGTCGTTCTGCCCCTCCTCTGGTTCAGCCCGGTCCTGTTCACTAGCAAGACGCTGCTGCCATACGACAACCTCTATCAGTTCCAGCCCTGGCGCGACCTGCGTCCCGACACCGTTCCCCACAACGCCCTCTTGAGCGACCTTGTGCTCGACAATGCCGTATGGAAACTCCATGTCCGCCGCACCTTGGCGCACGGCGAACTACCACTGTGGAATCCACAAATCTTCGCTGGCATGCCTTTCTTTGCTGCCGGCCTGGCAAGCGTCGCCTACTTTCTCAGCGCCCTCTTCTATGTTCTTCCCCTCGAAGCCGCCTATGGTTGGTTCACTGCAATACAGGTTGCCTTCGCCGGCATCAATGCCTATGCGCTCGGGCGGACACTGAAACTCCGCCCCGCCGCCGCCCTTCTCACCGGCATCCTCTTTCAGTTCAGTGGTTTCCTGATCGTCAGAGTCGTTTTCACAATGATTGTTGCCGCAGCCGTATGGCTGCCCCTTTTACTCGCGATCATCGAGAAGGTGATCCAGAAGCAGGAGGAAAAGGGCCCCACCGGCTTCCGCCCAATTCCCTACGTAGTGGTAGGCGCGGCTGTGATTGGGCTGGTGGCACTGGCCGGCCACCCGGAGTTTCTATACTATACGCTGCTAGTTGCTGGACTGTACACCGCCGCGCGGCTCTTCGTTGCATGGCGGAGACTCCGGTCCACCACTGAAGCCGAAGAACATCTCTCCCACGCGGAATCGCGACCAGCACGCATCCCTCACCGCCCGTCCGCCCGCATCTTGCGCACGCTTGGGAATACCTCCGCCTGGCTCCTATTGCTGGCCCTTCTCGGCCTCGCCTTCGGGGCAGTTCAACTCCTGCCGCTCTTCGAATTCGTAGTCCAGAACTTCCGCGAAGGATCCGCCACTTTCCAGCAGGTCATCGGCTGGGCTCTGCCCACTCGGCACATACTTACCTTCGCTCTGCCGGACATTTTCGGCAACCCCAGCCATCACCACTGGTTTGACCTTTGGGACTTGCGCTGGAAATCGGTGACCGTAAATCGCCTGGGAGAGCCGGTCGATACGATCTTTTGGGGCATAAAGAACTACGTCGAGGGGGGTGCCTACGTCGGTGTCGGCACTTGGGCGCTGGCTGCGCTGGCGGTCGTGGTTACGCTATCGCGGGCCACGGGCGCGGCCGGAAGCGGCAGTTCCAGCGAGCAGCGCGCCCCCAGGCAGTCACTGCGTGTACCCACGATTCTCCTCTCCGCGCTGGCACTGCTGTCGTTGCTTTTCGCTTTCGGCACACCCCTGTACGCCCTGCTGTTCTACGGTTTGCCCGGCTGGAATCAGTTGCACAGCCCCTTTCGTTGGGTCTACCCTTTCACCTTGGCGATGGCCGTTTTGGCAGGAATCGGGTTGGAACAGGCGCTCTCCCTCCGCTCCCCGGCCGGCGGGCAGACGACACTCGGGCTTGGCCGCCTCCGCATTTCGTCCGAAGCATCGTCCGTCCTCCTCTCTTCCCTGTTCATCGCTGCCGGGCTTGCCGCCATGCTGGTCGTCGTCGCCTCCTACTTTCTTCCCGGCCCATTCATTGACCTGGCGCAGCGCGTCGTTGAAGGCTCCGACCTCGCCCAGTCCGCCTTTGCCGACGGACGAGTGTTCTGGGGTTACCAAAGCATCGGAATTGCCCGCTTTGGCATATTGGCCGCAGTCAGCGGGCTGCTCCTATGGGCGTTGACGCGCAAGAAAAAGGAAGCATCCCTCAACTGTGAGGCCGCAGCCATACCTCGCGAGCGAACATGGCAGACGCACGTTTCCGCCTTCCTTCCCTATGCCTTCATCGCTGTTCTCTTTGTCGATCTCTACTCTGTCCACGGCGCCTTCAATCCCACCACGCCTTCGTCCCTCTCACCGCTGAAAACCGTCCCACCAGCGGTCCAATTCATCAACCAGAAGGAAGGCGCAGGCTCGAATCCTCAGATTCAATTCGCTCCATTCCGCTTCACTACCTTCGACATGCCCGGCAGCAAGACATTCAACGCCAACGCCGGCATGTACTACGGCTGGCAGGACATCCGCGGCTACGACTCAATCATCACCGGTCAGTACGTAGCCCTGATGAACCGAATCGCCGACCAGAGCGATGAGCTTCTCTTCAACCGTATCGCCCCAATCTATGCTACGGCCACACCTGCCAATGGCGGCAACCCATACGCCACACTCGAAAACCCTCTCCTCGATCTTCTCGGCGTCCACTACATACTATCCGAACTCGCAATACCTAACTCCGACACCTGGGAAAGGGTCTACGAGGACGATGCTGTAAGCGTCTACCAGAACCTGGAGGCCTTCCCCCGCGCCTTCATCGTCGCCGAAGCCCTTGTCCTTCCGCCCGAGCAACAGCCGCTCCTCGAATCCGACCTGCGCCGCACTGTCTTTATCGAACAGACCCCGGCGGCCGAAAACGCGCTCGTTCCCTCCAGCCCGCAGGTCGCCGACACCTCGATCAGCCGCTACACCGCCAACAACGTCTTCATCGACATAAACCTGAGCGACCGCGGCTGGCTCGTCCTCACCGACGCCTACGACTCAGGCTGGAAAGCCTATCTCCGGCCCTTCGGCGACAGCGAAAGTGATGAGCAGGAACTGAGAATTCATCGTGCCAACTCTGCCTTTCGCGCCGTATACCTGCCCCAAAGCGGCCAGTGGACTGTACGCTTTACTTACAGCCCCATGAGCTTCAAAGTCGGGCTCTACATCAGCTTCCTGACCGCTATGCTCAGCATTCTCCTCCTTTTCTGGTGGGCCTGGGGCCGCTTCTATCGCCCCGAAGTCGACGCCAACCAGGTCCGCACAATCGCTAAAAACTCGCTCGTCCCCATGGCGCTCAACCTAGCCAACCGCGGCATCTACTATGCCTTTGCCATGTTATACATGCGCGTGCTCGCCCCCGAAGGCGCCGGCAAGTACGCATGGGTCATCGCAGTTTACGGCATATTCGAAATCCTCAGCCGCTACGGTCTCGGCACCCTGCTAACACGCGAGGTCGCCACCGACAAAAGCAGGGCCAGCACTTTTCTGACCAATGTGCTCGCGCTCCGCACACTCCTGTGGGCTGCTAGTCTGCTCGCGATGGGGCTGGTTGTGGGTGGATACTGGTTCTCCCAACGTATCGGCCTGGAAGAGATGCAAGCGGTCGCCGTCTTCGCCCTCGTGATGCTTGTCGCCAACTGGTCCGATGCCTTCAGCAACCTCTTCTACGCCTTCGAAAAAATGGAGTACCCCGCCGGCCTCGGCATCGCGATCGCACTACTGCAGGCCGCTCTCGGCGCGCTCGCGCTGCTGCTCGGCTGGGGCATCCTCGGGCTGGCGTGGGTCGCGCTCGCCGTCAATCTCGTCCAACTCGTTTGGCTCTTCTGGCTGGTAAGTTCTACGCTATTCAAGCCGCAGTGGAAGTGGGACTGGCCGCTGCAGAAGTGGATGCTCTCAACCAGCGGCCCGCTCATGGTCAACCACCTCCTCGCCACCATTTTCTGGCGCATTGACATCTGGCTCCTTCGCCCGCTGGTCGGAGCAGCCAGTGTCGGACTCTACAGCGCCGCCCTCAAATATCTGGATGGCCTGAACATCATCCCCAGCACCTTCACCCTGGCCATCTTCCCGCTGATGAGCCGCTTTGCCAAACAGGAGGGCGCGGCGCTCCTGCGTTCCTACACCTTGAGCCTGCGCCTCCTCCTCCTGGTCAGCCTCCCCGTCGCCATGACCGTCACCCTTCTGGCCCATCCCCTTATCGCGCTTCTCGGCGGCGCACGCTTCACTGCCGCCGCCTACGAGATCTCCGCCCTCCCGCCTTTCGCCTGTCGCCTTGCCATGAACCTGTCCGACTCGTTCGACTGCCAGGCGCTCAGCTTCCGCGGCGGCGCAGCGCTGGCCCTTCAGGTGATGATCTGGAGCATTCCCATCGGCTTCGTGAACAGCGTCACGCAGTACGTCCTCATCGCCGCCGACCAGCAGCGCTACCTCACCAGGGCCTTCATCGCCGGCGTCCTCTTCAACCTCGCCGGCAATCTGCTTCTCATCCCTGTCTTCAGCTACATTGGCGCCGCAGTTGTCACCATCCTGAGCGAGTTCTGCCTCCTCTTCCTCTTCAGCCTGCGCGTTCGTCAACACGTCGGCGTTGTCACCTGGCCGGACCTGGTCTGGCGGCCCGCGCTCTCCGCCGCCGTGATGGGGTCCTTCGTCTATGTAATGTCCGCATTTGGCGCCAGCCCCTGGCTGTCAATTCTGCCAGCCTGGGCTGTCTATGCCGGTACCTTCGCTCTGCTCGGCGGGTTCGCTGACGAAGACATACGCGCCGTCTCCGTTGCACTCCTCAAAGGGCGACTTGGCTTGCATCCACAGGAAGCTACCGAAAACTCTTAGAGACGGCGTCTTCCTCCCCTCCCGATGGCGCCATAGTCCCCCATCTCTTTGCCGCTTCCTGGCAGCTCAGCGCCGTGCCCTCCAGGGCACGACCGCAAATCCCTGCGCCTCCAACCAGCCCGGCTCCGGTCCGGCCCAACCGAAACGGTCCAGATCGACTCGGCCGTCCGGCATGAACGCCACCCCCTCTTCAGCCAGCAGCTTCCGTTGCCGGTCCGTCGCCAGGGGATCCCCGCGCGGACTGATGCCCCCCCGGCTATTGACCACCCGCTGCCACGGAATCTCCGTGTCCGCCGGCAGACCGCCCAGCGCGTACCCCGCCATCCGCGGCGTCGCCGCGCCTACGATCCACGCAATCTGGCCGTATGTCGCCACCCGCCCCCGCGGAATCTGCTGGACCACCAGCAATATCTTCCCGTAAACACTGCCGCCGTCTCCCACCATCCGCTCCTCCTCCTTTACCAGACCACACACGCAAGCCTGCCCCCCTCAACCCCGCCTTCCCGCAACTCCACGCCCCCGAACTTCCTACCTCCTGCCGTTCCCGGCCACCGGCCACTGGCCACCGGCCTCTACCTGTTTGGCATTTTCCCAATCCGCGTCTATCCTTCCACCCATGGAACACTCGATCCCGGCCCTCTTGCAGGACTGGTCCTTTCTGCCCGGCTCGACCGCCGCCCTCTTGCTCATCGTCCTTCCCTATCTATGGGCCTGGTCGCGTCTGAACCGCAACCGCGCCCCTCTCGCCACCACCGGCCGCCTTGCTTGCTTCCTCGCCGGCGCGGGGGCCCTGGCCCTGGCATTCCTCTCCCCGCTCGTCGCCCTCCAACAGGAGCTGCTCATCGGCAAAGCGGCCCAGCAGATTCTCATCGGCCTGCTTGCGCCGCCGCTCCTGTGGCTGGCATGTCCGGTTCACATCCTCCTGCGCGCCCTTCCCGCGCCCGCCCGCCGCTGGACCGTTTGGATACTCAAGGACTCGACCCCATCCGGCCGTTTCATCCGCCGCGCCACGCACCCCGTCGTACTTTGGCTCTTTGCTCTCAGCGTCTTCCTCCTCTGGCACGAGCCGGCCATCTCCAACCGCCTGCTCGCCCATCCTGCCCTCTACCGTCTCGCACTCTGGGGCGTCTGGATTACATACATGCTCTTCTGGTGGCATCCGCTCGGAACAGGACCTCGCCTTCGTCCCGCCATGCCCCCCATTGTCGGCTTTCTCTACATCATAATCGGCGGTGAGGTACCCAATATGGTGACCGGCGTCACCCTTGCCTTTCGCCGCACACCTGCCTATGACTACTATGTCGACCGATTCGCCGTCTCGGGTCTGACTGCCTTACAGGATCAGATGATCAGCGGCGGTATGATCTGGTTTCTCGGTAGCGTCGTCTATGTTGCCGTCGCCGTCGCGCTCCTGGGCCGGGTCTTTCGCAACTTCGAACCGCCCAAACCGCCCCCCATAGCCTGGGACGCCACCGAGCGCACAATAGCCCCCGGCCTTGAGCATCGCGTCCTCGGCCCAAAACTGAAATGAGCCCGGCCATCCTGGATTCAACGGCCCCAACGGCCTCGCTCACGCCCTCCTGCCTTCCACTTATTTTCGGTCCGGCGCGATATGGACTCTGATAGACGATTCGGCAATCCGCCGCCGGCTCGAACAGTGGTCCAAAGTCAACCTGTGCCCCCTTCTTGCCGCCAAGGTCGAAGACCCCTCCCGGCAATAACCGTCTTCTCGTCCCTTCTTTTATTCGGAATCCTCGGGGCATGCTCCTCTCTCTCCGATGCTATTCTCTCCCCACGCGGCCACAGCGACCCTGCGCCCCGGATCAGTCTACACAGCCAGGCCGGACCCGAAACACCCGAGTCTTCCACAACCGAAGATGCAACCCTCCCTCGAACTGATGTTGCCCGAGACGGCCAGCCAGCTTCCTCCGCGCCGGCCCCGCGGGTCAGCAATCAGGTCGAGCCGCCCCTGCGCGATCTGCGCGATCTGGCGCTTCGCCTGCGCCCCGGAGTGGACAGCATCCCACAGGCCGTGCCCGGCCATCCTTTTTCCGTTGGCGATCGGGCTCCCTTCTGGGTCTCCGACCTCGAAACCAACCGGCAACATCAGATCGAGGCCGAACTTCGTTACAAGAACGAAGTGACCTACCTCTGGGTTGAAAGTGGCCGCGCAACCGACCTCCCGGCCCTTACAGCATCCGCCGATAACTTCGCCCAGACCATCTACCCCCTCGTACGCGAATTTTTCGGCAAAGAACCGAACCCCGGCATCGACTCCGACCCCCGCCTGCACATCCTCCACGCCACCGGCCTGGGGCGCGGCATCGCAGGTTACTTCTCCAGCGCCGACCTCTACAGCGCCATCGCCAATCCATTCTCCAATCAGAAGGAGATGTTCTATATCAACCTGGACTGGCTGAACCAGGGAAACGGCTTTGCCCACTACGAGACCGTCCTCGCTCATGAGTTTCAGCACATGGTTCACTGGTACAACGACCGCAACGAGGAAACGTGGGTAAACGAAGGGATGAGCGAACTCGCCCAGGAAGTTGCCGGATATCCTCCCAATCTGAACTTCGCTCGCCGCTACACCGTCCATCCCGACACGCAGCTGAATGCCTGGAGCACAGGTTCGGACGGCAACGGCAGGCACTACGGCGCCGCCTATCTCTTCATGGCCTACTTCCTGCAGCGGTTCGGCGAGGAACTGACACAGGCCGTCGTCTCGCAGCCCGCCAACGGCATCCTCGGCTTCACAAACGCACTCCAACAAGCAGGTCGCGACCTCACTTTCGAGGATCTCTTTGCTGACTGGATCGTCGCCAACTACGCCAACCAATACGCCGCCCTTGGAAAACAGGGCGTCTACGGCTACCGCCAGATCCAGTTGCCTCCCCCTGCCCTGGCAGAGAGCTTCTACCGCTATCCCCAGCGGCCAGGCGACGGCGCCGTCCGCAACTTCGGCGTAGACTATATCGCGCTTCGAGGCAGCGGCGACCTGTCATTCCACTTCGAAGGGATGACCGGCACCCGATACGCCAACACGGAACCCTTCAGCGGCAGCTTCGCCTGGTGGAGCAATCGCGCCGATGAATCCGACTGCCGTCTGACCCGCGCCTTCGACTTTTCCGGCCTGCCCGCCGGTGCCGACCTGACAATGTTCGTGCATATGTGGTTCGACATCGAAGAGGACTACGACTACGGCTACGTCCTGGTCAGCCGCGACGGGCGCAAGTGGGACATCCTGCCGGGTCAGCGCACGACCACGGAAAACCCCAGCGGAAACAGTTTCGGCCATGCCTACACCACCAAGAGCAATGCCGCGCGCCGCGCCGAGTCGCCCACCTGGATTCAAGAGTCCTTTGATCTGAGCGCCTATGCAGGCGAAGAAGTGCTCGTTCGCTTCGAGTACGTTACCGACGATGCCGTCAACGCCCCTGGATGGTTCATCGACGACATCGCCATCCCTGCCATAAACTACGCAACCGACTTCGAACAAGGTGAGGACGGCTGGGACAGCGAAGGCTGGCTGTGGACCGATAACCGCCTGCCGCAGGAGTGGCTCCTGCAGACCATGGTCTTCAACGAAGGCGCGCTCGTACAAGTCGAACGCGCACAGGTAGGGGCGAATGGAAAACTTCGCATCGATGTCGATGGCCTGGACCGTGGCAAAGAAGTGGTCCTGTCCATCAGTGGTCTGACGCCGGGAACAACTGAAGAGGCTACTTACACATACTGGATCGAGCGGCGCTGAAACTGGAAGAGCCTGCTGCAACCCGCCCGTTCCCTTTTCTCCACTACATCTCCTTGCCGCGTCCCGCTACCCGTCCTCGTATGAATCGCGACAGAACTACGCCCAGCAGGAATCCGGCAACAATGTCTCCAATGTAGTGAATGTTTAACGCCACCCTGGCCCAGCTTACCCACAGGACCAGCAGCGGGGCCAGCTTTCCGGCCCCCGGCCAGAACACACTCGCCCAAGTCAAAATCACGCCGCAGCGTACACCGTGCCCGCTGGGAAAGCTGTGCGCGTCTGCGCCGGGCCCGTACAGCATCCGGCCGCTGCCGGGGCGCGACCGGCGCACAACCTGCTTGACCAGCAGCGTCCCCGCCAACCCGCCGGCAAATGACAGCGCCCACCCGATCAGGCTTCCCCGTTTTTCATCGTCGCCGCCCGCCTGACGCCACAGAATCAACGTCACCAACAGCCACACAACCGAGTCGCCCAAATGCGCGCCGATGTGGGCCAACCAGAAAAGAGGGTGGCGCTTCGACAGTTGTTCTTCGCTCAGTGCCGCCCGCGCACTGAATCTTTCGTCCAGTCCGGACAGCCTTTCCAACAACGAACGCATGCTCACCGCCCCGTCCCGCGCGAACGGGTATTGGCCGGATGCTCGGGATTCTGCCGCAGATAGGCCTCCACCTGCGCCAGCTGCTCCGGCTTGTCCACGTCCATACCCGCCTCCGCAATCGGCAATATCACCGGGCTGCCCCGCAGCTCTGCAAACCTGTGGGCGAAATCGACTATGTCTTCGATCGCCAGCCTGCGCGTCACAAACTTGAATAGCATGGGCAGGCCCAGCTTCCATACCTGCGCCACTACATTCTTGCGATGTTCAATGAAATAGCGAATCCGCTCCTGTATGCGCAGCCCGGCCGACAGCCGGCCCAGGTATAGGTCGCTGCTGCAGAATGAGCCTTCCCGCAACGGCAAATAGGTCCGCCTGCTTTGCGGGAAGGCCGCCACCATGACATCCTTCCGGATGATGCCCCAATACGCCTCCAACTCGAAAGGCTCGCACGCGTCAATGAAGGAGTCGATGATGTCACCCGTCAGCAGCGCACTGTCCGCCGAAAGCGCAAGCAGGTAACGGTCCTCCGCATTCAACTCCTGTAACTTTCGCAGCCCGGCATTCTGGCTGGCCCATAAACTTGGCTGGTTCGGCACGTGATGCACAGCGACGCCAAAATCGATCTCACCCGGCTCGATGCCCACCACAACGATCTCGCCGACACGCTCGCACTCCGCCAGCGCACGCACCACGTGCCATGCCATCGGCATACCCGCCACCGGCACCAGCGACTTATGCGCCACCCCAGCCTCCGCGCTAACCTTGTCCAGCCTGTCCGGGTCGTAACCGGCCGTAACAAATGCGTCGAATCTCTTCTGCGTTTCGCTCATGTATGTTCAATGTAAGCTGCTTGCCTGACGTCGGACGGCCCGTCGATCCCGGCACATTCTAAATGCGGCCTTCACGATCCGCCAACTGCGAACGGCATCGCCCCTTGTGGCCACCTGGCGCCAGAGACAAATCCAACCTGTATTGAAACTGCAGTCCTGGCGAAAGGCCGCAGCGCAGGAATCAAATGTGGACCAGCTTGCGCGGCACTTGGCGCGCGGGCCTTCCGGTCCCCTCTCTCTTCGTTTGTACTTAATTGAGACCGGTAGTCGGTTGCCCGCGCAGGGCAAAAAAAGTCTCGCGAATCGTATGCTTCGTGAGCCTTCGCGAAAATTCGTGCTCTTCGTGGATTTTGCCGTTCAACTTTCGCTTTTGCAGATTTTCCCCTATCAGGTCTGGACGCAAAAGACACGAAGCTTCACGAACAACCCTCCTCGTGAAACTTCGTGCCCTTCGTGGACTCTGTAGTAGCTTACTCTATCTCGCCCTATCGATCGCGATGCGCAGACGGTACTCCTCCGCCATCAGCCTTTCGACCTCACCTTCCAACGCCGCCGCCTGCTGCCGCTGATGCCGGTTGTCTGCTTGTTGAACAGCATCCAGTTGCCGCCGAGCCCGTGTCAATTCACGCAGGACCTCCTGCTTACGGGCGATCAGCGACTCCCGGTCATTCATCGTCTCCACCCCAGTCCATCTCGTCAAAGTCGCGCGGCGTCCGCGGGCGGTACAGCAAATAGGCCAGCCCCACACCAAGAAAATAGAGACAAATCAGCGGCGCCATCACGATCGTCATGTTGACCGGATCGATCGTGGGCGTGATCATCGCCGCCACCACCGAAATGATTACAACCGCCTGCCGCCACATTCCCAGTAGTCGCCCGCCGCTAACAAGGCCAATGCGCGCCAAAAACGCGATTACGAGCGGCGTTTCAAAGGCAACCCCGATCCAAAACACAATGCGTGTGAAAAACCCGACATAGCGGTCGATGGTCCATTCCTGGTCGATCACTGTGCCAAGGAAATTCTGTAGAAATCCGACAGCCACCGGCAGCATCCCAAAATGGGCGAAAGCCGCGCCTCCGAAGAACAAAATCATGAACCCCGGCAAAAGCATGAACAGGCTGCGCTTTTCGTGTGGGTACAGCCCCGGCGCGATGAAAGCAATGATCTGATAGACCAGCACCGGCATCGCCACAATCACACCCATCACAAACATGACCTTGAAAAAGACGAATATCGTATCGGTCGGTCCGATGGCGATCAGCTTGTCCTCCACCGGGTCCGTGATGAACATGAGAACGGGCTCGACAAAGGCAATGCTCACAATGATGCCGAAAAATAGCGCGCCCACAATCCAGATCATCCGGTTGCGCAGCTCCGCCAAATGTTCCAGCAGCCCCATGCGGCTGCCGTCAAATGGGTCCTGCTCCATCGGGGTGTCAAGCTGTGTCATGCCTTCGTCTCCTCACCGCCGTCGCCGCCTTTCTCCTCACTCGCCTCCTCGACTACGGCAACCGGTTCTCCCTCAGACTCCGCCTTCCTCTCCTCAGTCTGGACCTCCCCGTCCGCACTCCCGTCTACGTTCAGAGCGACTTCACGGCCGTCCACAGGCACGTCAGCCTGATCGTCCGCAGTCTCTTCAGTATCGGATTCCGTCCCGCTCTCCGCCTTCTGCGCAGCCAGGGCCTCCCTTCTGTCATCCGCCCGCCGCTGCGCCCGCTTGTTTCGTTCGGTCAGATAGGTGGAACTCGAATCCCCGCCGCTTGACTGTCTCTTCGCACGCTGCTGTTTCCGCAATTCGGCCAGCGTCTTCACGCCCCGCTTCTGCGTACTACTCGTCTGTCGCGGCGTCGATCCGACCACCGGGCTACTCGTGACTCGTTTAGATGAGCCGGCACCCGGTGCCGAAGTAACTGCAGCGCCCGTTGTCTTGGAACTGCCGTCGGCGCCCTCTTCGCTCTGTTGTCGGCCGTTCGCCGAAGCAGCCGAGTTCAGGTTGGAAAGTGCTGGCGCGGAAGCTGTCGCGGTCTCCTTCGGCCCTATCGTCTTCTCTCCGTCCTCCTTTTCTTCAGCCAGGTTGGTCCGCCCGACCACCGGCTGAGATGGCGCCGAAGTCTGTCCTGTTGCCTTTGTCGCCTTCTTTGCCGTTCCCTTTGCCGACTCCTCCTCGTCCTCGTCCTCCATCAGCTCCTTCATGTGGAAGCTGGGGTCCAGCTCGCGCAGGTCGCCGATCTCCTCGTTCACCTGCTTCGTCAGCTCGCTCGAAAGCCTCTGCAACTTCCGTATGAACTGCAGCACTTCCTTCGTCACTCTCGGCAGCCGGTCCGGGCCCAGGAATATCAAGGCAAAGATCAAAATGAAGATAAATTCGAGGACGCCAATGCCAAAGATGCTGTTCATGCCTGGATCTACCGCTTCTCCTGGCCTGGGCCGGTTGCGTACCCCTCCGGCAACGTGATCTCGCGCAGCGCCGTGCCCAGCACGCCGTTCACAAAGCGCGGGCTGTTGTCGCTGCCAAAAGTCTTCGCCAGCTCTACCGCTTCGTTTATGACAACCTTGGGTGGCGCGTCCGCGTCTGGGCTCGTCAGCTCGAAAATCGAAAGCCGCAATACGTTCCGGTCGACAATCGCCAGCTTATCCACCGGCCACTCAGGCGCATAGCGCCCGATCAGCAGGTCCAGCTCCACCCTGTACATCAGGACCCCGTGAACAAGCCAGGACAAAAACGCAAGCGTCTCGTTCGAAAACTGTTCCTCTTCCTGTCGATACTTCAGGGCAATGGTGGAGCTGTGTTCAGTGCAGTCAATTTCGTACAGGACCTGGACCGCCGCGCGGCGGGCCCGTATCCGTTCGGCCGGCCGGGCAGCCGCGCCATCCCCGCCCGTCCCGTTGCCGTCCTGACGACTATCACGCCCGTCACCGTCCACCGCTGCTCCGGGGCCGGCGCTATCAATAGAGGCAACTTCCCCTTGCTGCCGGGATGCCCCGTACTCCGCTAGCTCGCCGTCTGCCTCGGCCGCGAGCACGCTTTCGGGTATTGCGGATGAGGCTACCATCTCCTGAGGGTCTCCAGTCATCGGCGCCCGCCCGTCAACTTGTAAACGATCACATCATCACCAGCCCGCCGTCCACCGACAAAACTTGGCCTGTGATGAATCCCGCCCGCTCGCTCGCCAGAAACGCGACCGCCCAAGCGATCTCCTCCGGCTCACCAAAGCGCCCCAAGGGCGTGCTGGCAACCGTATGTTCCTTCTGCTCGTCGGTCATCACCTCTGTCAGCGCCGTGGGCACAAAGCCCGGCGCAACCACGTTCACCGTGATGCCGCGACTGCCCACCTCGCGCGCCAAGCTCTTGGACAGCCCGATGATGCCCGCCTTGCTGGCCGCATAGTTCGTCTGGCCCGCCTGGCCCGCCAACCCCACGACGCTCGAGATGTTGACGATACGCCCCCACCTCTGGCGGACCATGCCCCGCAGCGCCGCACGCGTCACATGGTAAATGCTGTCCAGGTTCGTGCCGATGACCGCGCCCCAATCATCAGGCTTCATGCTCATCAGCAGCGTGTCCCGCGTCGTACCGGCATTATTCACCAGGATGCCAATGCGGCCAAACTCCGACTCCACCGCCTTCACCAGCACCGCCGCCTCATCAAAATTGCCAACGTCGGCCTGGAAAACCCCGCATTCTCCCCCCGCCTCGCGAATCGCAGAGGCCGTCTCTTCCGCCCCTGCCTTGTTTCCCCGGTAGTTGAGCGCAACCCGCGCGCCCCCGGCGGCCAACTCCCTCGCGATCGCTGCGCCGATCCCGCTGCTGCTGCCCGTAACCAACGCAATTCTGCCTGTGAAATCCATGAACTCGCTCAGTTCCGTGGGGCTGTTGCCGCCATTCTACTACAATCCGGGCCAATTCAGGAATACGATTTCCTGGCCCGGCAATGTCGGTTCAAGCTGCCCGAACGCTTCGCTCTTTTCAGCCAAACTGCTCGCCAAACGCCCGTACATCATCCGCGTCCGCAACATTCACCCTCCTGACCTTACGCGCAATCCTTCGCATCAGCCCGGTCAGAACCGCGCCGGGCCCCAACTCCACAACCGTGTCGACGCCGGCCTCTACCGCAAATGCCATCGAGTCGCTCCAGCGAACGCTCCCGGTCAGCTGCGCACTGAGCTCGCCGCGGATGGCCTCCGCACTGTCCAGCGGCCGCCCGCTTGTATTTCCAATTACAGGCGCCACCGGCGCCCGCACCTCAGTCGCCTCAACAATCTCCTTCAATGCCGCCGCGGCCGGCTCCATCAGCGGGCAGTGCGCCGCGATGCTTACAGCCAGTGGCACGACCCGCCGCGCCCCCGCCTTTTCCATCGCCGCCATCGCCGCATCGATGCTCTCCTCATCGCCCGATACGACCACCTGCCCCGGACAGTTGTCGTTGGCAATCTGCGCCACCCCGCCATGCCGCTTCGCTGCCTCCGCGCAGATCTCGGCCACCGCCTCCTGCGCCAGCCCAATCACCGCTGCCATGCGTCCCGGCTGTTTCGCGCCGGCCTCCTTCATCAGCCGGCCCCTTTCCCGCACCAGCTGCAGGCCGTCCGCGAACGAAATGCAACCGGCCGCCGCCAGCGCACTGTATTCCCCCATCGAGTGACCTGCAAATAAAATTGGTCGGGGAAGGTCGCCAACCTCCTCCTGCAAAGCGCACAACGCCGCCATGCTCGACGCGAACAGCGCCGGCTGCGCGTTGATCGTATCCGTCAGCCGCTCCTCCGGCCCCTCGAAACAGAGTTCGCCCAGCGAAATCTCCAGCAACTCGTCAGCCGCACCGAAGACCGCGCCCGCCGCCGCATACCGTTCCGCCAGCGCCTTGCCCATGCCCGCGTGCTGGCTTCCTTGCCCTGGAAACACGAACAGAAGCCGCCTTTCGCTGTCGCGGTACGAAGGCCCGGGTATCATCAGGCTCAGGCTTCCTCTTCATCCAGGTCCAGCACCGCAATCCGGCCCATATACGTCCCGCAGTGCGGGCAGACCCGGTGCGGCAGCGTCTTCTCGTTGCACTGAACGCAGTTCACCAGTCTCGGCGCGCCGATTGCATGATGCGCCCTGCGCCTGTTGCGCCGGCCCTTGCTGATCTTCCTCTTCGGTAGCGGTCCCATCTCGCGTCCTCCTGATCTAATCGCTCGTCAATTCATTCTGCAGCGTCAGCAATGATCGCCAGCGCGGGTCAATGCCCGCGGCTTCGGCTGTCGATTCTTCCCCAGCCTCGCCGCCGAAATCAGTCTCCGACAACAGTCCGATGTACTTCGGGCAGGCGTCGTGGTCCGGCTCTCCGCTCGCGGGATCGACGTAGTCACATGCCGCTACAATCGGGATAGAGAGCCAGATGTTCTGCCGCACCACCTCGGTTATGTCCAAAATGTGCTGCGCATCAATCACCAGCGCTTCGTCGGTCAAATCCTCCGCCTGTCCCTCAAACTCCTCCGGCGGCAGAAAACGCCCCGTCTGCACGTCTGTCAGCGGGCGAAAGCTCTCCGCAAACCGCACCGACACGTCATGCGTAACCGCTTCCAGGCAGCGGCCGCACTGCAGCGAAAGGGCGACTCGAAAATCGCCCCTGGCCAGCACACCGCTGTGAATCCGCAATAGCTCAAGCGTCCCGGTCAGATTGCTCAGCGGCGCCAGGCCGTCATCCAGATCGGCGATCCCGTCGTCGAGCGCAAACTCCCTACGCGCGCCCGTCGCCTCCTTCATCAGTTGCGCAACGTTAAACTCCACGGCCCCGTCTCCTCCTGCCTGCCTCCCGCTCGAACACCCCGCCTAATCTGGCGTCATCCAGCCCTGGACGGAGCCCCTTCGAGCCGAACGGCAAGCGCACAAACAAAGATTATAAGAGGAGATCGGACATTCCACCAAAAGTCGCCCGGTTCCGGGTGCAGCCCAAAATCAAGACAAAGTCCCAAAACCGCGCTAGCAAAGCAGTTAAAACCTGTCCACGGTTCACATTATGGCAGAGCAGGGAAAAATTCTTTTCAGTATGCTTCTGGGCGGTCGGGCCGTTCCGGCCCTCCCTTGTGCGGGGGGACACCCCCCGCAACGCCCCCCTGCAGTAAGACCACCGTGCCTGCGCGTCCCCAGCTGACGTGTCAACCCCACTCGTGCCGACGCCACCGTGCGTGCGCGATTCCAGCTTGCCGCCAGCGCCAGCGTGCCTGCGCGGCGCCCGCAGTTCGAGTCACGAATCACGAGTCACGAATCACGGCAGTTCCAGCCACCGCCATCATGAGTTCTCCGCCAGCCGAATCCCCAATTAGAGGGATAACCCCCATCTCCGCGTCGTTGCCAAGACAGCCGCTCCCTCGTCAGACTAAGCCCAATCGAGAATATGTGTCTGATCGCCGCACGCGCGTTTTTGACGCTTGCCGTCCCCGAATGGTATAACACCTTCGTTGCGTCGCAAGTTTTGACAATTTGCGCATAAAAAACTGTGTAAATTGACAAAATGCTAATTGTGTGCTATGCTCGGTTGTAGATACGAAGAGTCGCTAGCCAGGAGACAACGCACGAAACCGGAAACGGCCGTTCAGTTCAGAGAACAATCACATGTCTATCAGTCCTGACCAGAACTCACCGGCATGGCAGATTCTCGAACATCTGCAGCGCAATCCGTCTGCCACCATTAAGGACCTGGAAATTCTCCTGGGCGTGACCACCACCGCCGTACGCCAGCATCTCAACGCGCTCCAGGCAAACGGCTACCTGGTCCGGCGCGAAGAACGCTCGGGCGTTGGTCGGCCGCGTCATATCTACGCCGCCACCGAAGCCGCACGCGAACTGTTCGCATGCCGCTGCGATCTTCTCGCCTTGACCATGCTCCAGGAAATGTACGGCATGGTCGGCGCCCAGCAGATGGACGCCCTCCTCGACCGGGTTGGCGCACGGCTCGCCGACCGCTACGCCGAAGACGTCACCGCCGGCGGCTTGCAGCACAGAGTCGAAGAGTTGGCGGGAGCTTTCGGCCGCCAGGGCGTACTGACCGATGTCTCTTCCGCCGACGACAACACCATCGTCCTGACAATGTACAACTGCCCCTATCACGAACTCGCCTTCGCCCACCGCGAAATCTGTGAAATGGATCAGCAGATGATCGAGCAGGTGCTGGGGACCGATGTTGCTCACGACGATTGTATTATGGACGGGCACGGCAGCTGCACTTTTGTCATCACCCGGAGCCAGCGCTTGGAACTCGAAATCGAACCCTGAACTGCGCGTCGCACCTGCTGGCATTGCGAAGAGCGCACGGCCGTATTTGGCCGCTCTAACGAGGAGTCTGCAAAAACATGAGCACGCTTGAAATACAGGATCTGCACGTAGCTGTCGGAGATGCCGAGATTCTGAAAGGTGTCGACCTGACGCTGCGCCGCGGCGAAATTCACGCCATGATGGGGCCCAACGGCTCCGGAAAGTCAACGCTTTCCTACGTCATCGCCGGCCATCCCCACTACAATGTCACCCAGGGCGACGTCCTGCTCGACGGCGAAAGCATCCTCGACATGGAAGCCGACGAACGCGCCAGGGCCGGCATATTCCTTGCCTTCCAATATCCGGTCTCCATCCCCGGCGTCAGCGTAGCCAACTTCCTGCGCACAGCCGTTTCCAACGTGCGCGGCTTCACCAGCAAGGAGGCCGATGCCAACGCCAACGGCGTCATCGGCAGCAACCTGATGCCAATGCGCGACTTTCGCCGCGAGCTGAACACAAAGATGAAGGAATACAACGTCGACTCCAGCTTCGCCCGCCGCTACCTCAATGAAGGCTTTTCCGGCGGCGAAAAAAAGCGCACCGAAGTGCTGCAAATGGCAATGCTGGAACCGAAATTCGCCATCCTCGACGAGTCCGATTCAGGGCTGGACATCGACGCCCTCCAGGTCGTCTCCGATGGCATCAACAAACTTGCGACCGAGGACCGCGGCTTCCTGCTCATCACCCACTACCAGCGCATCCTCAACTTCGTCAAGCCCAACTTCGTCAGCATTTTCTTCGGCGGGCGTATCGTCAAGACAGGCGGCCCGGAACTCGCGCTCATGCTCGAGGAAAAGGGCTACAAGTGGGTGGAGGATGAATTCGTGACCAAAGCCGCTGCCGCCTGATCCCCGTTTGGCCGGGATCAAGCTCACACACAGCCGGCGGCCTGATTGAAGCCGCCGCACCCGCAAGACGCAGAATCGCTTGCGTCAACCTTTCGGCAAACAGTCGCTCCTTAACTCGTCAAGGAGGTTTACAATGGCAGGACAGTCTGACCTACAGCACCTTGAAGGCGTAAAAGAAGAGTACCAGTACGGCTTCCACGATCAGGAAAAGGCCGTCTTCAAGTCCGAGAAAGGCCTGACCCATCAGGTTGTTGATCAGATCTCGGATATCAAGAACGAACCCGAGTGGATGCGCCGCTTCCGCCACGACGCGCTAGAAATCTTCCTCGCCAAGCCGATGCCGAACTGGGGCGCCGACCTCAGCACCATCGACTTCGACGACATCTTCTACTACCTCCGCCCCGCCGAAAAGCAGGGCAAGAGCTGGGACGACGTCCCCGAGGACATCAAGCGCACCTTCGACCGGCTCGGCATTCCCGAAGCCGAACGCAAGTTCCTCGCCGGCGTCGGCGCCCAATACGAGTCCGAAGTCGTCTACCACAGCCTCAAGGACGAGTGGGAAAAGATGGGCGTCGTCTTCCTCGACATGGACAGCGGCCTGCGCGAACACGAAGACATCGTCAAAGAATATTTCGCCACCGTCATCCCGGCCGCAGATAATAAGTTCGCCGCCCTCAACAGCGCAGTCTGGAGCGGCGGCAGCTTCGTCTACGTGCCGGCCGGCGTGCACGTAGACATCCCCCTCCAGGCCTACTTCCGCATTAACGCCGAAAACATGGGCCAGTTCGAACGCACCCTGATCATCGTCGAAGAGGGCGCCAGCGTACACTACGTCGAAGGCTGCACCGCGCCTGTCTACTCCAGCGATAGCCTCCACAGCGCCGTCGTCGAAATCATCGTCAAAAAGGGTGGACGCTGCCGCTATACCACCATCCAGAACTGGAGCACCGACGTCTACAACCTTGTCACCAAGCGCGCTCTCGCCTATGAGGACGCCACCATGGAATGGATCGACGGCAACCTCGGCAGCAAGGTGACCATGAAATATCCCGCCGTCTACATGATGGGCCCCAAGGCCCACGGCGAGATTCTCTCGATCGCCTTCGCCGGCAACGGCCAGCACCAGGACGCCGGCGGCAAGGTCGTCCACGCCTCACCCAACACCAGCTCCAAGATCGTCTCCAAGTCGATCAGCAAGAACGGCGGCCGCGCCAGCTATCGCGGCCTCCTCAAGGTGGCGAAAGGCGCGCACCACAGCCGCAGCAGCGTCGTCTGCGACGCGCTCCTGCTTGACCCCGACAGCCGCTCCGACACCTATCCCTACATCGAGATCGACGAAGACGACGTCAGCGTCGGCCACGAAGCCTCGGTTAGCAAGATCGGCGAAGAGCAGCTCTTCTATCTGATGAGCCGTGGCATCGACGAGGACGAAGCCGCAGCCATGATCGTCGGCGGCTTCATTGAACCCCTCGTCAAGGAGCTGCCCATGGAATACGCCGTCGAAATGAACCGCCTGATCCAGCTGCAAATGGAGGGCAGCATCGGTTAGTCCGCCCGACACGACCGAAAAGCACGCCGAACGGACGCCATAATGTGCGTTTTGTGTGCCTTCATTCCAATGAACATCGGCCCGCAGACAATCTCCCGACTTTATGTACGGAGCTATCAAACGTGACTCTGCCTATCAAAGAACCAATCGAAACCTTCGAGGCAACCGTCGGCTTCTCCGAAGAGACCGTCCGGCACGCCTCTGCCATAAAGAACGAACCGGAATGGATGCTCGAATTCCGCCTCCATGCCTGGCGCACCTTTGAAAGCCTGCCCTGGCCCAAACCCACCGACGAAGCCTGGCGCCGCACCCGCATGACCGGCTTCAAGCTGGAGAACTTCACCCCCTTCGCCGTCAATGGCGGCACAGTGGAACGCAGTCAGCTCGACCCGTTCCTGCTCAACGAACTGGACGAGCTGAATTCTTCCGCCAGCCTCATCTACGGCGATGGCGGCCTCCTCTTCGCCGAAGAAAACGAAGACCTCGGCGCGCAGGGCGTCATCTTTACCGACCTCCAAACAGCTGTTCAGCGCTATCCTTCACTGGTCCGACGCTACTTCATGACCGAAGCCGTCAAACCTGGCGCCAACAAATTCGCCGCCCTGCACGCCGCCCTCTGGGACACCGGCTCTTTCATCTACGTGCCCCGCAACACCAAGGTCTCGCTTCTCCTGCAGACGATTCTCAATCAGGGCGAAGGCGTCGGCGGCTACCACCACACTCTCCTGGTCGCCGAGGAAGGCGCCGAAGTTACCGTCGTTGATGACATGCTCGGCGCCGAAAACGCCTTCCAGGCCAGTGTGGTCGAGCTGGTCCTGCGGGACAATGCCCAGGTCCGCTACATGAACCTGCAGGACTTCAAACACACCGCCTGGAACTTCCTCACCGCCCGCGCCGTCTTGGGAAAGGACACCGACCTGCGCTGGATCCAGGTCAGCTGGGGCAGCCGCCTCACCAAGGCCTTCCTCGACCTCGACATGCAAGGCGAAGGCGCGCATGGCGAACTGCTGGGACTCTACTTCCCAACGCGCCGCCAGCACATCGACCACCAGACCCTGCAACTGCATCGCGTGCCCAATTGCTTCAGCGATCTGCTCTTCAACGGCGCACTCAAACATCGCGCCCGCAGCGTCTACATGGGCATCATTAAGGTCCTGCCCGGCGCACAAAAGACCGACGCCTTCCAGCGCAACGGCAACCTCATTCTAGACGGCACTGCACGGGCAGACAGCATCCCCGGCCTCGAAATTGAGGCCGATGACGTGCGCTGTACCCACGCAGCCACCGCCGCGCAGGTCGAGGATGAATACGTCTTCTACCTCATGGCCCGCGGCCTCACAAGGTCACAGGCCGAACGCATGATCGTCCAGGGCTTCCTCCAGGGCGTGCTCGACCGCGTTCCCGTCGAAAGTGTCGTGCACAAACTGGAAAGGGTCATTAGTCGAAAAATCAGCAGGTAATCCCATACACGAACAATGGAGGAATCAAATGGCAGACAAAGGATATGTCAACCCTGACGTCCTGGTCAGCACCGACTGGGTCGCCGCACACCTTAACGACGAAAATGTCCGTCTCCTCGAATCAAACGAGGATGTCCTGCTCTACGATACGGGCCACATCCCCGGCGCTCAGAAGATCGACTGGCAGGAAGACCTCAACGACGCTATCGTGCGCGACTATGTCGGCCAGCAGCAGTTCCAGGCGCTGATGGAGCGGCTCGGTATCTCCAACGACACAACCGTCGTCTTCTACGGCGACAAGAGCAACTGGTGGGCCACCTACGCCTTCTGGGTCTTTCAGCTATTCGGCCACACCAACGCCAAAGTAATGGACGGCGGCCGCCAAAAATGGACCGACGAGGGAAGGGAGTTGACCACCGACGCCTCCTCCTACCCCGCCGCCTCCTACAGCGCGCCTGCCCGCAACGACGGCGCCATCCGCGCCCTGCGCGATGAGGTCCTGGACCACCAGCGCGCCGGCCTGCCGCTCGTAGACGTCCGCAGCCCCGCTGAATTCAGCGGCGAGCTCCTCCACATGGCAGACTACCCCCAGGAAGGCTCGCTGCGCGGCGGCCACATCGCAGGCGCACGTAACGTCCCCTGGGCCCGCGCAGCCAACGACGACGGCACCTTCAAGACCGCCGACGAGCTTCGCTCCATCTACGAGGACGAGCAGGGCCTGAGCGGCAGCGACAACATCATCGCCTACTGCCGCATCGGCGAGCGCAGCAGCCACTCCTGGTTCGTCCTCACCTACCTGCTCGGCTACGGCAACGTCCGCAACTATGACGGCTCCTGGACCGAATGGGGCAACGCCGTCGGCCTGCCCATCGAAAGGTAAACGCGCGAAAGGGCAAAAGACACTGCCCAACATCGCTGGAAACACGAAACAATTACTGGGCGAAAGGCAAGGGGAGAACAATGCCCTTTGCCTTTCGCATAGCCCATATACTCACGTCAATGGACCCTTTCCGCGAAGCGATCATCGATCACTACAACCACCCCCGCCGCAAAGGCAGCCTGGAGGACGCCGACGTCAACTACCACGACGCCAACCCTTTCTGCGGCGACGAAGTGACGATTCAACTCAGAATCGCGGACGACACGGTCGTGGACGCCGCCTTCGACGGCCGCGGATGCGCCATCAGCCAGGCCAGCGCATCCATGATCATGGAGGAAATCATCGGCATGCCCGTAGCCGACCTCAAACAGTGGGGCAAAGAGGATGTGCTCGATCTACTCGGCATCGAGATCGGCCCCGTGCGGCTCAAATGCGCCCTCCTCCCCCTCAAAGCGCTCAAAGCCGGCCTCTACGGTCTGACCGACTGGCCCGAATGAGGAGGAGTCTCCCAGCCCGGCCGCCCGACCCGCTTCCCTTTCTTCTGCAGTAACTGGCCTCCGGTAACTGGCCACCGGCAACTGCAGTTAAGATCTTGGACTTATCGGAGAAATGCCTGAAAATACCCGCAAAGGCGAACAACGATGGACGGATATGTGAGAGTGGCCGCAGTTGAAGATATCCCCGCCGGAGAGCGCCTCCTGGTCGAGCTCGACGGCATCCGTATCGCCGTCTTCAACCTGGATGGCAGCTACTACGCCATCGAGGACCTCTGCACCCACGACGGCGGCCCGCTCGTTGAGGGCGAAATCCTGGATGGATGCCAGGTCGAATGCCCCCGCCACGGGGCCCGCTTCGACATCCGTACCGGCGAGGCCCTCAGCATGCCCGCCTTCGAGCCGACCCCCGCCTATGAAGTCCGCGTCGAGGACAGCCAAGTCTTCGTGGAACAGCCCTTCTGAGGAGAATCAAACGATGAGCGAAAATACAGTCCCGACACCCGACGAAGTCCGCTCCGAGATCAGGACCCATGTCAAAGACCCCGAGCTGATGATGAATATCGTCGACCTCGGCCTTGTCTACGACATCGAGGTAACAGAGGAAAACAACATCGACGTCACCATGACCCTGACAAGCCCAGGCTGCCCTGTCGGCCCCCAGATCATCAGCGACGTCCAGCGAACCGCCCACAACGCCTTCCCAAACGTCAACGAGGTTAACGTTCACCTCGTCTGGACTCCTTTCTGGAGTCCCGACATGATGTCAGAGGACGCCAAGGACGAACTGGGCATCTTCTGAGCGGCCTTGCAGGCCCCACTACATCCGCGGCTGGCCGGCGCCGTACCGCGCAAGGAGCCTGACCCGTCTCTCCAACCAGGCGCGTCCTCTTTTGCTCCTTCAGCCCCTCCAAAATCTTTTCTACGTCGGCGACTAGCACCTCGTCACCGGATTTCGGCGCCGGGTCCAGCCCCGTCCGCAGGTCGTCGAACGCGCCGCCAAATCGACCCATACTGGCTTTGGCATAGCCGCCTAAAATGTACGCCTTTGCATCGTCGGGACGCAGACGTATCGCCTCGTCCAAATCAGCGACTCCACTCTCCATGCGGTCATTCTGCACTTTCGCAATACCTCGACTGAGAATCGCCTCTGCGTCCTCGGCCGAAGCCGGCTCACCTCGTCAAAGTCGTCAATCGCCTCTTCGTATTGGTAGATCTCTATTCTGACCGTTCCTCGGAGCCTGAAGTTCTCGGCACCTTCAGGACGAAGCCGGATTGCCTCACCAATGTCCACAGTTGCCGCTTCAGATTGGCCCAGTCAGGTCCTGGAGATTTCCCGCCCCAAGGAGGCGTCTTCATGGTCCGATTCCAATTCGATCACCCGACTGAAGTCGACGATTACCACCTCATATTGGCCAAGACCTAGCTTTGCATTGCCTCTATCGTAAAGAAAACCTACATCGTCAGGCTCAAGTCGGACCGCGTCGTCGTAGTCTGCAATCGCCTACTCGTAATGCCCGAGCTGCACCTTCGAAAGGGCTCGATTGTGGTAGGCAATGGCATTCTCCGGATGGGATTCTATCGCCTCGTACAGCAGGGCAATTGCTTCCTCGTCGCGGCCCTCGGAGGACAAATCGAAGGCCTGTTCAACTCGGGCCTCCGGGCCGGCCGACCTGAAGTATTCCCTTGCCATTGTTCTTGCAACAGGAACGATCGCAAAAAGAAGGATAGCGATAAGCCATTTTTGGCGGATTTCGTCTGAAGATCATAGCACTTGCTCCATTTCTCGCTCAGCAACTGTCCGGCAAACATCAGGATGTGACCCTTCGGCAGTCTTTCAGAGGCGCACTGGGCTCCTCCCCACCTTCCCAAGCCGCTTACGCCGTACACATTTCACTTTCACAGTTGAACCGCCCCTCAAGAAAGAATTACCCTCCCAATCTTCTCGGCTTGCTCATGCCTCCCTCAGTTCCTCCAGGATCCTCTCGTAGCGGCCCGCCAGGTCATCGCTGCCCATCGCCCGTGCAAGACGCTGCGCTTCTTCCAGGTCCAAGATCGCCTCGTCCAGCAACCCCAGCCTTGTCCTGGCCAGGCTCCTCATGTAATAGGCGCCGATGTTCTCCTTTTGCAGTCGGATGGCCTCGCCGAAATCTTCGATCGAATCCTCCCACCGGTCCAGCTCCAGTCTCGTCCTGCCGCGTTCCAGGTATATTTCGGCATTGTCCGGCTGCAGCCGCACTGCCTCGTCGAAGTCGGCGGTAGCCTCACCGTGGCGGCTAAGGTCTCTCTTGAATATCCCCTGCATGTAATACGCGTCAGCGCGAGTCGGCTGAAGCTCGAGCACGCTGTCGAAATCCGAGATCGCCGCTTCGAGTTGGCCGTCTCCTGCTCTGGTCAGGCCCCGCTCGACAAGAATATCGGCATCTTCAGGACGCTGTGCAAGGGCCCGATCAAAGTCGCCAATCGCACCCTTTACATCGCCTTGCCCACCCCGAATCTTGCCTCGATTGAAAAAGGCCTCCCCATAGTCCGGCTTCAACCGCACGGCTTGGTCGAAGTCGGCCAGAGCCCCTTTTTCCTGGCCGATACTTGCCTTTACAACGCCCCTGTTGAAGAAGGCCGGCGCAAAATCCGGCTGCAGGTGCACCGCCTGGTCAAGATCGGCCAGCGCGGATTCTGTCTCTCCAAACCTGTGTCTCGTTACTCCCCGATTGACATAGATTTCTCCGTTGTCAGGTTCGATGTTCAGCGCGCGACTGAAGTCCGCCATCGCTTCCTCAAACAGGCCGAGGTTGTCCTTAGAGACCCCCCGCATCACATACACACCGGCATTTTCAGGTTCTGACTCTAATGCCTTGTCGAATTCAACGACCGCCTCCTCAAACTCTCCGAGCCGGTACTTCCTCAGTCCTGACGACTTGTGCGGATTCTCAATCTTATCAGTCTCGCTCAGTTCGATGCTCTCAGTGGCAGCATTCCCAGACCGGTTATCAGAACCCTTGCTCTCTTCTCCCCCAGCGGCCTGCCCCTCCGCACTCCGACCGACGCCCGCCAATGAAGCCAGTGCTCGCCGGACCGCCCCTATGAAGCTCTGCACCTGTTAGCCTCCCCTGGCAACCGCCTCCAACGCCGCCGAAAAATCGGCCCGCGCCTCCGCCGTGCGCCCCAGCGCCGCCTTCGCCACAGCACGGTTCCTGTACGCCTCAACATCGTCCGGCATCAGCATAATCGCCTGATCGTAGTCCGCGATCGCCTCCTCGGGATTGCCCTGCCTATCCTTCGCCGCGCCCCGGTTGAAATATGGCTCCGCGCGCTCCGGATGCAATCGGATCGCCTGGTCATAGTCGGCAATGGCCGCCCCATGTCGCCCCAGTTTCGCCTGCGCAATCCCCCGGTTGTTATATGCCTCCGCAAAGTCCGGCCGCAAGCGGATCATCTGATCGTAATCGGCTATCGCGGCCTCGTAGTGGCCCAGATGAACCAGCGCCGAACCCCGGTTGTTGTACGCCTCCGCATAGTCCGGATCCAACCGGACCGCCCCGCTGAAGTCGCTGACAGCCTCCTGATACAGTTCGAGCGCGGCCCTCGCATTCCCCCGTTGGTAGTACGCGTGCGCAAACTCCGGCATCAGGCGAACTGCCTCGCTGAAATCGTCCTCAGCCTCCCCATACGCCCCAACTTCCCACCTGACCAGTCCGCGGTTGAAAAACGCTAACCCATAGCCAGGCCGCACCTGAATCGCAAGGCCAAAGTCCCTGATCGCCTCCTGGCTTCGGCCAAGCGCCGCCTTCGCGTTGCCGCGATTGCTGTAGGCCTCTGCGTAATCCGGCCTCAGTCGGGTCGCCTCGTCGTAATCGGCGATCGCGGCCTCGTACTGCCCAAGGTTGCACCTCACGTTCCCGCGGTTGCTGTATGCCTCCGCATAGTCCGGCCGCAAACGGATCGCCTGCTCGTACGCCGCAAGCGCCGCGCGCGCATCGGCCAGGCCCTCGCGCTGCAAACCGTCTCTCGGCAAAAAATATGCGCGCGACTGCTGGCCTGTCATGTTTGGACGCTCCGGCTTTTCTGCTCCGAAAGATCGCCGACCGACTTGTGCGCCAGCGCCGCCAGCTCATCGTTGCTTCCTGCCGCAACATTGGCGATCTGTCTCCACCTCTCGATCGCTTCTTCAATCCTCCCGTCCTCCCCCAACTGGCGCGCCTCGGCAATAGCAGATGCACCCACTCGACCGAGATCGCGCGTCGTGTCCTCGCCGGTCATCGCCTGCGCCGCGCCCGAACTCGCGCTCCCCATGCCCCGCAATACTTCCCCCGCATCCTCCCCATACTGTCTCATCTCGTCAACCGTCCTGCGCGCTTCCTCAGCGTAACCGCGCGCCGTCTCAACACTACCGCGCGCCTCAGCCAAGATATCCTGCAGCATTCGGACGCCCAGGTATCCGCCCGCCGCGACGCCGATGGCCAGTATCGTGAGCAGAAGCGCAACGCCGGAAAGCCACCAGTCCAAGGCATCGGCCCGGTCGTCAAGGACTTCGCGCCGCAACTCGTTGAATCGCCGCTCAATCTCGACTTCAGTCGCCTCTTCGTTCGCCAGGACCTCCTCGGCGCCTGGGGCCTGTGCCAAACTCGATGACGCCCCCGCAAATCCGACCACAACAGCCAAGCAAAAAAGCGCCGCGGTCAATACAATGCCCCGCCACTTCGTTGTATTTCGCATTCTCAATTCCATCTTCCTCTCGAACGTCGCCCGTGCCAACGAGACTTGGAGCTCCCCTTCAACGGCCCTGGCCGTGTAAGATCACAACGAATCCATCTTCCCCCATGTACCCCTTCCCACCCGGCAGACCGCTCTCGGCCAGGTTGCCGGCGTTGCCGGCGTTGCCCGCGTCGCCGCCGAAATTGAAATACTCCTTGTACCCGTCTACGCCGCTGGCCTCCATTTCGATCTCTATTGTCTTAGACTGTTCAGGCCCCTCGTATCGTGGCGTGTGGACCCTGATATCAGACTCGTCGATTCTCTTCAGAATCTCCTCCGCAAGCGTTCGATTGTACGAAGGGTCGATTCTATCATTGCCCTTCCAAATCAGCTCGTCATAGCATTGAATCGCTTCTTCAAAGTCGCCGGACGCCGCATGCAGGTTTCCCCTGTTGTAGAGAGCGTAATCGTTGCCAAGGTCAATCGCCTCTCGAAAGTCCCGATCGGCATCGTCAAAACTGCCCAAATGTACATGGGCATTACCCCTGTTGTAATAGAGTGCCGACACTCTGCGATTGGTTCTCTGCATCAGGCGGATTGCTTCATCGTAATCTTCTCTGGCTCCTATGTAGTCTTCCGCCGCCGCCCTGACATTCCCGCGATTGTAGAAAATCGGCCAAAGAAGCGCCGGCAAATCGGATCCATACTCCTTCTCTTTCCAGACCTCAAACAACCTCTCTTTGAATTGGAGGGACATATCGTAGTCCTCTCTCGCCTCCCTGAATTCACCGACTTCTGCCTTGGCGTTCCCCCGTTGATAATAGGCTTCGCTCCAGTCGCCGTCGAGTTCTATGCACCTGTCGTAAAGAGTGATGGCATCGTAGTAGTCGCCATTTCCCCAAAACTGATTGCCCCGAAACCAACGAAACTTTTCGTCCTCAATCTCCCGCAAGGGTGCCTGAACGTTGTTTGCAGAAGAGAATCCCTGCACATCGGAAAACAGTGTTCGTTCGCTGATACCGAATTCTGCCTCAAGCTCCTCTCGGATCTTTTCCTTGTCCGATTCACTGATCTCGATCGTCTTTACGGCTTCATCTGGAATCGTGGGACGTCCAATCACAAAGACGCCGCGCTGCCGCAAGACACGCGCTGCCCCATCTCCCTGCGCCGTCGCTTCAAAAAAGAACTGTTTCCGGTCGCTGTCCGACTGCACAAATACATCCTCGACGCTGTTCGCTACTTCATCAAAGGGCATTCGCCGAAAATTGCGCCGGTCACCCAGGTCCAAGACAAATACCCTTCCGTCTCCATTGTTTCCGCCACAGGCAAACCACAGAGCCACCAAAGGGTCCCAGCTAAAATCAATCAGGCCGGTCGCAGCACCATTTTGTTGCAGCTTTGTGAGCAGTTGCAGGTCCGACATCGGCTGGCCTGCGTCGTTTCCCAACCCCTGCTCGCGGGCGGGCTCAAGCAGCACCGCCCGGTGATAGGCCGCATAAATGCGGGGATATTGCCGTGCTTTGGTGACATTCTCATCACCATTGAAGTAACTGATCAGGCGACGCGCGGCAGAAGAATGAAGGCCCCAGCTGCTGTCCGCTTGACCGCGAAACGCGCACTCGCCAAGAAACTCGCGCACCTTGCTCAGGTATGCCTTTTCAACGACACTCACCTGCAATCTCCTTTCTTCCTATCCTCGTCGCATGAAGCCTTTCTACAGCCGCGCCGCCCTGCTCGCCATACCCAATTAAACGACTGAACTCTCTCCAGCTCTCCGATCCCGCTTTCGACACCACGCTGTGCCGCAGATCGGGAGGGCCCGGCCAGATACAGCGACGCGCCTGGCGAAAGTCAGACGACCGCACACGCAACGGAGGCCCACTCCCTCACTTCGTCTCTCCCATCTCGCCAGCACTCTCCCCAGAGTTACGGAGTCCCAGCGCTATCATCTGCAGCAGCAGCGGATGACTGTGCAGCGGCTCGTGGCGCAAACTCTCCGCCGCGTATACTGCGCGGCGCGCATAACTCCGGTGCCCGGCAAAGTGCAGCCACGCGGCCTGCGCCAGGAGGGCCCGCCGCAGCTGCTCAGTCAGATCCTGCCGAACGCCCTCCCCCGCAATCGAGCGCGCCAACCTTTCCAGCGCCTCCGGTCCCAGCTTCGCCAAAACCTGGCTGCCGGGCAGCGCCGTACCATCGCCCACCCGCTTCCGGGCCCAGGTGGCAGCCGCCCTGTCCCCGTTTCCAACCGGCAGAGCCCAGCCCGCCATCGCCGGGTGTCCCAGAAGAGTTCCCGTCACCTGCGAAAGTTCTCCTTCCCCCTGCTCCCACAACGCCGGGCCCGACTCCAGCAGTTCGGACATGTCGTCTGCCATTGCCCCCGCACTGTGCGCAAAGATGAACGGGCAGTAGAGCGCGAACTCCGCTGCGAGGCCCCGCCCGCCTGCCTGCCAGTGGCTCTCCAGGCAACTCTCCAGAGAATGGCGCGCGTAGGCGTATGGAATGCTCAAAAAGACCTTGTGCTCCTCCCGCGTCAGCGAGATCGACAGCATATCGCCCACCGGCCTTCTGGGCGGCAACTGCGTTTCATCCACCACCTCGTTGCCAAACGCGTCCACGATTCCCACCACTCGATTGATCCGCATTGCCAGGATAGTACCCCCGGCCTCCCCCTTATGGCGCACAAGCCATAGATGCTGAGTTCCTTGAAAGCTGCAAGGGGAGATCAGCGCCGACCAGCCGTCAGCAGCGAGCGGCTCCCATCCCACACCGGCAAGGCTCATTTTACGCAGCTGTCGCGCTGCCACCTCCGCCAATGCCGGCTTCAAACTGTATTTCAGAGTCTGGAGCGCCGCCGCGCACTGCCCCGCAACCGCGGGCCCGCGCAGCGCCCCCAGTCGGGCCATCGCCGCCTCGGCCACCGCGACCCGGTCGTCGTATGCGATCAAGCGCAGCAACTCCGGCTGGTCCGCTTCCGCCAATTGACCCAGCAGCTCGAGGACCAGGAAAGCCACTTCCTCGCTCTCCTGTCGCATCTGAAGCACATATTCCAGCAAGATTTGCCGGTTGAGGCGCCCAGCCTCCAGCGCCTCCTGCAAACTCTGCTTTACAACCAGGTGTGGATCGCTTAGATCCCCCATAAGTCCCGGCGGGACCTCTACGTCCAGAAACCTCTCCAGTATCATCGCCGCTGTCAGTCGGGTCTGAGTAGGGTTTTCACGCCGTCCCGCCTCTTTGCGCAGTAGGGCAACCGAATCGACATGCGGCAGCCGCGCGGCAAGACGGCCTAGTCCCCCCCGCATCTGGCTGCTGTCGGAGTTAAGGTGCTTCCGCAACGCCCGCAAGACCAAAGGCGGCGGGTGCTCCTGGACAATCGCCTCCACTGACTGCACCAGTTCCGCCTCCGAAGTACAGTCCGCCAGCGCGGCCACGGCCTCGTCGATCAGACGCCTCAATTGAAATGTATTCACAATTTTTTCGCTCATTGGCCAAAGTATACCACGAGCCGAAAAAAGGGTTGCGTTTGCCTCCGCCTTGGCCCGGTGGTAGACTGGATTGGGAATCTCCGCACGGCTTCGAGGTCGGCCCAATACCCAGTTGCACTACCGACATTGCCGGGAGCAGGTGAGCATGGCACAAGCGCTGTATCGCAAGTGGCGCAGCCAAACATTCGAAGAGGTCGTTGGGCAGGAGCACGTGACCAATACGCTCCTCAACGCCCTGCGCGAAGAGCGAGTCGCCCATGCCTACCTTTTTGCCGGACCTCGTGGGACCGGCAAGACTTCCACAGCCCGTATCCTTGCCAAGGCGCTCAACTGCACGGACGAGGATGCCCCCCCATGCAACAACTGCAGCCTCTGTACAGCCATCAATGAGGGCCGCCTGCTCGACCTGATTGAAATCGACGCCGCCAGCAACAACAGCGTCGACGACATCCGCGAGCTGCGCGAAAAAGTCGGTTTCCAGCCCAGCGAAGCCCGTTACAAGGTCTACATCATCGACGAAGTGCATATGCTCAGTTCCAGCGCATTCAACGCACTGCTAAAGACGCTGGAAGAACCCCCTCCTTACGCCCGGTTCGTGCTGGCAACCACCGAGCCCCACCGCATCCCCGCCACCGTCCTCAGCCGTTGCCAGCGCTTCGACTTTCGCCGCATCCCTGTGGCCGAAATCACCGCCCACCTCTCCCACATCGCCTCTCACGAAGGCTGCAATGTCGATCATGCCGCACTCCAGGCCATCGCCCGCAGCGCCCAGGGCTGCATGCGCGACGCAGTCAGTTTGCTGGACCAGATGACGAGCTACGGAGGCGCCAACAAGGATGGCAAACAGCCGGAAATCAATCTCGAGCAGGTGCAGCAAGTGCTGGGCACTGCCGCCAGCGCAACCGTCGCCGAATTTGTCGACGTCCTGGCGTCAGAGGACATCGCCGCCGGCCTGCAGCTGGTCCATCAACTGCTCCTGCAGGGGGCCAGCCTGCACGAATTCGCCCGCCAGGTAGTGGAACACCTGCGCGCCGTCATGCACGTACAGATGGTCGGCGACGGCGCCCTTTTGGAGGACCGCCCGCCCGAGGCGCTGGAGACCTTGCAGCAACAGGCCAAACGCATCCCCGCATCGCAGACCCTTAGGGCCATTAAACGCCTTAGTCAGGCCATGGCCGAGCTCAAGGGAGAATACCAGCCCCAGTTGCCCTTGGAGCTCGCCCTTGTGGAGCTGCTTCAATCCCCCCAGCCCCAACCGCAAACGGCAATTCGCGAGCAGCCTCAGCCGCAATTGTCTCCATCCGAAAACGTTGCGCAGGCGGTCGCCGCTCCATCCCGCCCCGAGCAATCCGCACAGGCTGGCGCACAGACAAGCGCACAGACAAGCGCGAAGCCCGCTGCCGGCGCTGACACAACCGGCTCTTTGAACGCCGACGCTTTGCGGCTGCTGCGGGCGCGCTGGGACGAATTCCTGACCACCGTTCGCAGTCGCTGCGGACCAAAACAACAGGCCTCACTGCGCTCAATAAAGGACCTCGCCATCGGCGCCGACTCGGTCGCCTTGGCCTTCGGCAACAATACCTTCGCTCAGGGCGTGATTTCGGAAGCCGCGACAAAGGAAGCCGTCGCCGCCATTCTCGGAGAGTTCCTGGGTCAAAAGGTCTCCATCAGCTGTCAGAGCGGCGACAGAGCAAACCTTCGTGCAGCTGCCGGGCCCGCTCTCGAAGAAGAACAAGCCGTCGGCAAGGACCCCTTGATCGAATATGCCGTCGCCGAATTGGGCGCAGAGGTCAACGAAAGCCGCGCCGGTCATTGACCTGAACATCGCGGAACGCCACAAACCTCAATCGGAGCGAAAACTATGGCCAAGAAAAGAAGAAACCGTAGGACCCGAAGCGGCGGCAACCCCTTCGGCGGCGGTGGTGGCCCACCAGCCGGCGGCTCCCTCGGCGGCGGCCTGGGAGGCGATCTTACGGCACGCATGCGCAAGATGCAGGGCGACATGGAAAAGGCCCAGGAGGAGCTGGCCGAAGAGGTCGTTACCGGCACTGCCGGCGGCGGGATGGTCGAGGTCGACATGGATGGCCATCAGACCGTGCACGCGCTCCGCATCAATCCGGAAGTGGTCGATCCGGATGATGTCGAAATGCTCGAAGACCTCCTCGTCGCCGCCATCAACGACGCCGCAGAAAAGATCAAGACGTTGACCGAAGAACGTATGGGGGGTCTCACCGCGGGCCTGAATATCCCCGGCTTGGGCCTGTAGAAACGCGCCATGACCCTCGCACAGCCGGTCACCAACCTGATCGACGCCTTCAGCCGCCTGCCCGGCATCGGACCCAAGTCAGCCTCCCGCCTGGCCTACTTTCTCCTCCGCAGCGACGACGAAATCGCCCAGACCCTCGCGACCGCGCTGCAGGAGCTGAAATCCAATACCCTCTTCTGCGCTATCTGCCACAATATCGCCGACCGCGATCCCTGCGCCATCTGCGAGAACCACCAGCGCGATCATTCCATAATCTGTGTCGTCGAGGAGCCGCTCGACGTGCAGGCCATCGAGCGTACCGGCGCCTATCGCGGCCTCTACCACGTCCTGCACGGCGCAATCTCTCCCGTGGAGGGCATCGGCCCGGATGACCTGAAGCTCGATGAACTACTCCGGCGCCTGCACCCCAATCATACGAGCGGTTTCCCAGACGACGCGCTCCCCGCAGAACTGCTCGTAGCAACCAACCCCAATTTGGAAGGAGAGGCGACCGCAATGTACATTGCCAGGCTTGTCAAACCGCTCGGTGTGCGCGTGACCCGCCTCGCACGTGGCTTGCCTACCGGCGGCGACCTCGAATACGCAGACGAATTGACACTGAGCAACGCGCTGGCCGGGCGGCTCGAAATCTGACAGTCCGGCGGCGCACGCCGCAAAGGTGCATCGAAATGGCTCACTCTTCAGGCGGACCACAGCCGGGCCCTCCCGCGGCACCTGTCCAATCCGCCAAACTGGCAACCCTCATACAGAACTGGCAGGACAATACATTGGCGCCGGTCCTCAAAAAAATCCCGCAACGCATGGAACGCTTTACCACAAGCGGCCCGTCCATCACCGTCCAGCCCCTCTATACACCAGCCGACATCTCTGCCAGCGATGAACGTGACAACCATTACCAGCGCCAGCTTGGCTTTCCCGGCGAGTATCCTTTCACCCGCGGCGTGCAGCCGAATATGTACCGCAGCCGCCTCTGGACCATGCGCCAGTACGCCGGCTTTGGCTCCGCCGACGAGAGCAACCGCCGCTACCACTACCTCCTTCAACAGGGACAGACCGGGCTCTCCGTCGCCTTCGACCTCCCCACCCAGATCGGCCACGACGCCGATCACGAACTCGCTCTCGGTGAGGTCGGCAAAGTAGGCGTCTCCATCAGCAGCTTGCAGGATATGCGCACCCTCCTGCGGGACATTCCCCTGGACAAGGTAAGCATCAGCATGACAATCAACGCCCCCGCCGCCATTCTGCTGGCTATGGTGGTCGCCGTCGCCAAAGAGCAGGGCGTCCCGTCAGATAAGCTGCGCGGCACCGTCCAAAACGACATCCTCAAGGAGTACATCGCCCGCGGCACCTACATCTTCCCCCCGCAGCCCTCCATGCGCCTGATGACCGACCTCTTCCGCTACTGCGCCCGCGAAGTGCCCCGGTGGAACACGATTTCCGTCAGCGGCTACCACATCCGTGAAGCCGGCAGCACCGCCGTCCAGGAGGTCGCCTTCACCCTCGCTAACGGAATCGAGTACGTCGAACAGGCCGTCAGAGCCGGGCTCGACGTCGACCGCTTCGCCTCCCAAATCAGCTTCTTTTTCAACGCCCACAACAACTTTCTCGAAGAAGTGGCAAAGTTCCGCGCCGCCCGCCGCCTCTGGGCCAGGCTTATGCGCGAACGACTCCACGCCGCCGACCCCAGAAGCTGGCGGCTGCGTTTCCACACCCAGACCGGCGGCAGCACGTTGACGACCCAGCAGCCGGACAACAACATCGTGCGCGTCACTATCCAGGCACTGGCCGCCGTGCTGGGCGGCACGCAAAGCCTCCATACGAACTCAAAGGACGAGGCACTCGCCCTGCCCACCGAAAAGGCAGTCGAAGTCGCTCTCCGCACCCAACAGATACTTGCAGGGGAAAGCGGCGTCGCCGATGTCGTCGACCCGCTTGGCGGCAGCTACTACCTCGAATGGCTCACTAACGAAATCGAGCGCCAGGCCTGCCAATACATCAAACGAATCGACCAGATGGGCGGGGCACTGCAGGCCGTGACCGACGGCTTCATCCAAAGGGAAATCCAAGAGTCAGCCTATGCCGCTCTGCGCGACATCGAGAGCGGCGCGCAAACCGTCGTCGGCGTCAATCGCTACCAGGGCGGGGCCGCACTCCCTGAAGAGACCTTGCACGTCGACGAACTCGTCCAGAACCAGCAGGTCGCCGCGCTCGCCAGACTGCGCGCAGACCGTGATCAGGCGAAGGCGCAGGCCATTCTGCAAAGAATCGAGCAGGCGGCCCGCACAGCCGGTGACCCGCTCATGCCGCTCTTTGTCGAAGCGGTCGAAAGTGATGTCACTGTCGGCGAAATCTGCGACGCCCTGCGCGCCGTCTTCGGCGAGTATCAGGCTGCCAGCTGGGTATGATGCAGAAACAACCCAATAGCGACTTCTGCTTTGTCTGCGGTTTGAAAAACGTCGCCGGCGTTCAGGTCCGCTTCTACGAGACCCTCGCCGCCGACGGTTCACCCGAAGTCCTGGCCCGTTTCTCCGGCCAGCCCGCTCATCAGGGCTACCCGGGGCGCATACACGGCGGCGTCCTCACCGGCGTGCTCGACGAGACCATCGCCCGCGCCGTCCACTACGGCACCGGCGTCAACGTAGAAAGGTGGGGCGTCACAGCAGAGTTGACCACCCGTTTCCTCTGCCCGGTCCCGCTCGACACCGAAGTAACCGCACGCGGCCGCATTCTCAGCCAGAACCGCCGCATATTCACCGGCAGCGGTGAGATCCGCCTCCCCGACGGCACAATCGCCGTCCGAGCCGAAGGCAAGTTCCTGAAGTTGCCCCTCAGCGCCATCTCAGGCCAAAATGTAGATCTGCCAGGCTGGCGCATCTATCCCGACGAGGAGTGAATGGTGCTGGACAGCATCACAATCGAGGGCTTCAAGAGCATCGCGTCTGTTCAAGATCTGAAGCTGGGTCCAATAAATGTCCTGATTGGCCCCAACGGGTCAGGCAAATCGAACCTAATCGGTGCTTTCTCCTTCCTGCATGCGATCCGCCGGGGGCGTCTTCAGGAGTACGTGATTCGCGCTGGCGGGGCTAACAATGTCTTGCATTTCGGTTCAAAGTCAACCAAGTTGCTACACCTCTACATCTCTTTGTCAGAGCAGAGGTATCAGTACCGGCTCACGTTGATTCCAACCGATAATGATGGGCTCATGCCCTACGTGGAAACAGCATATTATTGGGAAAAGTTCTTCTATGCTAGGCCGTACGAGGAACCGCTGGTAGGCCAAGGTGGAGAGGCCGGTATCAGCTTGCCAAATATTCATCGCTACGCCATGTCAGTCCGCCAGTCCCTCAACAGTTGGCGGACGTATCAATTCCATGATACCAGTTCCTCTTCACCAATTCGCAAAACTGTAGACGTGAATGACAATCGTTTCTTGCGCGCCAATGCTTCCAACCTCGCCGCATTTCTGTACCTTCTGAGCGTGAAACATCAGACTGAATACAACCTGATTCGAAGGACGGTGCAGCTAGTTGCTCCTTTTCTTGATGATTTCGTTCTCCAGCCTCTCTCCCTGAACGAATTCAAGATCCGCCTGGAATGGCGGCATAAGGGAACGGACGCTTATTTTGACGCTTCGGCGTTTTCCGATGGTACACTGCGCTTTATTGCATTGACTACTTTGCTCCTTCAACCTGAATCCTTGCGTCCTTCCGTTATCATCATTGATGAGCCGGAGTTGGGATTGCACCCAAACGCCATCACTCTGTTTGCTTCGCTGGTCAAACAGGTATCGGCGAATACCCAGATCATTCTCTCAACCCAGTCCCCTATCCTGCTCGATCATTTCCAACCAGACGATGTGATCGTTGCAGAACGCGCGGCTGGACAAAGTCATTTTCGACAGCTGAACGCCGAAAGGCTGAAAGTCTGGCTGAGAGATTACAGCCTCGGCCAACTGTGGGAGAAAAACGAACTCGGCGGCCGGCCCAGAGCAGAAGACATCAGAGGTGCCCATGAGTGACTAGGCTGCTGCTCCATGTTGAGGGCCAAACCGAAGAGAGTTTCGTCATCGAACTGCTCGCGCCATATCTGTATTCCAGAGGCTACACGGTGGTGAGCGCGCGGATCGTTGGAAACGCTCGCCAGCGCGATCGACGCGGGGGGATAAGGCCCTGGCCTGCGGTCCGCAGAGACATTGTGAATCACTTGAGGGAAGACTCCGGATGCGTAGTAAGCACGATGATCGACTTCTATGGCCTTCCTCCCACTGGTCCACGCGCCTGGCCTGGACGCATGACCGCGGCCAGTGCAGTTTACACCGAAAAAGCCAAAGCTGTTGAGGACGCCCTTTTTGCGGACATCTGTCACCAAATGGGCAGCAACTTCAACGCCAATCGTTTCATACCTTACGTAATGATGCACGAATTCGAGGCGATGCTCTTCAGCGATTGCGTACGTTTCAGTCGTGGAATCGGCTTTCCTGGTCTGGCCCCCCGGTTTCAGGCAATTCGAGACGGCTTCAGCAATCCTGAAGAGATCGACGATTCACCCCAAACCGCGCCATCTAAGCGTGTCGAAGAGTTGGTTCTTGGCTATAGCAAGCCTCTTATGGGGACATTGGGCGTCCTGGAAATCGGTCTTGAGTCCATTCGAGCTGAATGTCCGCATTTTCGAAACTGGCTGGAACTTCTGGAATCAAACCCTTTCGTCAACAAGGCCGGCCCTTGGACAGTCCCAGATTAGATCAAGAGATCAGACAAAAAGGAATCCATTGCAACTCACCCACGCCCAACTCGACCACGTCGGCGTCGTCGTCCAAAGCATAGATGCGGCGCTCGCCACCTACTGCGGCCTCCTCGGCTTCCGCCTGCTCGAGCGCACCGACGCCCCTGACCACGGCGTCGAAATCGCCTTTCTCGACGCCGGCCACGGCACGATTGAGCTCCTTTCACCCACCGGCGACGACAGCGGCACCGCCCGCTTCCTCGCACGCCGCGGCGAAGGCCCCCACCACGTCTGCTTCGCAGTCGACGACATCGAAATGGCGCTCGCAGAACTGCGCGCCCGCGGCCTCCGCCTTATCGACGAAGTACCCCGTCCCGGCATCCACGGCCTGGTCGCCTTCCTCCATCCACAGACCGCACACGGCATGATGATCGAACTGCTGCAGAAAGATGAGGCCTGTTAGCTCCCATGGCTACAGCGTTTGCAAGCCAAAAATCTGGGACACGAACCCAGCTCTCCCACTGGAACGACCTGATCGACAACCGCCTGGCCGCCAACCGCGCCGATGAAGCCTTGCCCCTGATCCGCGTCCTCCTCAAAAACCTGCCGCGCCACCTGCCCACCTACTTTCGCTTTCTCCAGGTCGTCTGGCTCCTGCGCCGCTGGGACGAAGGCCGCGACTGGGCGCTCCGTCTGCTCCGCGCCGACCCCGGCAGCGAACTCGCATGGGCCGTGCTCGCACGCGACGCCGAGGCCCAGGGACAACTCTCTCGCGCCCAGCGCTACTGGACCCTCGCGCTCGAAAACGCCCCCTACAACCGCCCCATCCGACAAGGACTCTCCCGCACACTCCTGCGCCAAAGACGGCCCCTGATGCTCACACGCCCCGCGCTGGCCACCCTCTATCGCATGGGCGGTCGCTGGCACAGGGCCATCCGCCTCTACACCGAGCTCGCTGAGGCCGAACCGCATCGCCTCGACTTCCAATGCAATCTCCTGGAGGCAACTTGGCACTCCGGACTCACGCACGAGGCGCTCCTACGCGCACGCGACCTGGTTAAACGCGACGCCTGCCTCCTGCTGGGCTGGGTCGTCTCCGCCCGCATCGGCGATGTAAACGATCAGGCCCTCGCCAAGGCGCCTCTGGCTGCCCTCGACCCCGACGGCGAGTACGCCATCACCCGCTTCGCCGACAAAAACGCCTTCGCCTTCCCCACTGAACTGACCGTCACGCCGGAAGACGCCGCGCTGCTGAAAGCCGCCCAGGCATCTTCTTAGTCGGGATCCTCTGTCAGACCCCAATTCAGCCCAATGACCCCACGACAGGGAATATCCGCGAAGCGTTTTCTTCGCCTTAATTCGTGTCCCTTCGCGGACAAACCCGAGAACTCAATCAAACTGAACTACCAGGTTCACAAGGGATCAACTACACTCTCCACATCCCCGTCAACAGCAGACTTCTCGGCCCCGAAACAGCCTCTAACCTTCCCAGTTTTTGTCAAAACCTTCGCTCTACGGTAGGCTGCCCACCAGACCAGCCCTTACCATCTGGGGTACTCGTTCTGTCAGAAGCTACACATCTTGCTGCTGCGGCGGCTGCAAGCTCTCCCTTCTCTTCCTCGCACCGTAAAGGAGCCGTTCGTGCAGAGTCAGCCTAACTTCAAACAAGAGCTTATCAACTCTCTGCAACGCGACGAAGAGATTGCCGTCTTGCAGCCGCCCGCCATCGGGCAGACCGACCGGCAGAACGAGCTGCTGATGTTTATCAAACCCGAAATCCTGGCCGTCACCGGCCAGGACAACCTCCGCAACTCGCTTGATCTAATCTGGGACAAACTCGCCGAGTTCAAAGCAAATGTCGCCGGTATCGTACTCGTAGCCGGCCAAGCCCTCGAACGCAAGGAGAGCATGGACCGCCACTACGGCGCCATCAACATCCTCTCCAAGACCGCCTCCGCCTCCCTAAACGCGGACGACCGCCAGAGCGTCTACGACGCCGTCGCCGATTCCGCCGCCGGCTACCCCCTCTACGGCGGACACGAATTCCTCGCCGCGCATCCTACTTTCACGCCGGCTAGCCTCGATACGCTTTGGTTTACCAAGCAGTCGGAGAAGATTCGTAGCGGCTTCTACGTACAGGCCTACGCGGCCGAGGACGAAAACTTCATCCTCGTCAACGGCTTTCACCCCGCACAGCTGGCCCACTTCACCGAACCCTCGCACTGCATCGCCCTCATGCTGCTCCATTCCGATACACCCTGGGCAACGCTGCGCGACGAAATGATCGGTGACACCTTCCCTGAACGAGCCGTCGCCGGCTCCATCCGCGGCCAACTCCACGCCAGACCCCAACGCTACGGCTTCGACGAAGTTACAATCGCCAACAACGGCGTCCACCTTTCAGCCGGGCCCTTCGAGGCCATGTTCGAGATCGCCAACTTCTTCGGCAGCCTCCTCGACCTGAATATCGCCGCAGCGCGTCCCCGCATCGTTGACGCCATGCTCGCCGCCGGTATCTCCGAACAAGACGCCTTCGCCGCCATGGAGAATCCAGACGTAGATGACGGCGCCGCCGGCACGACCGATCTCTTCGACGCCACCGAACACACCGACACAGCGTCCGCCGTAGCCCTCTACAAGTCGAGCCTCTCCCCGCAGTAGCGCGGCCCCGGCATCAACCAAAAGCGAAGAACCAGATACTGTGAACGCCGCTACAGGATCTTGAGTACGACCTGCGCATCGCTCCACAGCCCTTCCAGGTCATAGTGGTGGCGCGTCTCCTCCGTGAAAAGGTGCAAAATCACGTCGCCGTAATCGGCCAGCAGCCACCCGCCCCCTTCTTGCCGCAAATCATGGACGTTCAATGGTCGCATCTTTTCCTCAATCTGGAGCTGCTGCCATAAGTCATCGCGGATCGAGTTCGCCTGCCTCTCATTGTCCACCGTGCCCAGCACAAAATATGTGGCAATGCTGGTCTCTTCGCTAACGTCGAGCAGAACGATCTCCGCCGCCTGCTTCTCCTCGATAATCTCAACGATCTTTCGCGCCAGCTCGTTGCTATTCAGTTCAGCCTCCTTGTCGGTTCCGGTCGAAAAGTCGGCCTTCCAGTATATCACAGAGCTACCTTTCGTTACCTGACCCGCAAGGCGCAAGGATGCATCCCAAGACTGGAGTACCAGTCCCTCTACCTCTTGCAGCGACCGAGTCATACCAGCCCCCCGCAGTTCCTCGCCACTATCCCCTATCCACCTTCCACTGCCGCTGGGCGGTCGGGCCGTTCCGGCCCTCCCTTGTGCGGGGGGACACCCCCCGCATCGCCCCCCCCCCAGTTACGCCACCGTGTTGGCTCTATTGGATAGTTAGAAGTCAACGCAGCCGTGGTGATGCCACCGTGCGCGCGGCTCCCGCAGTTCGAATCACGAATCACGAGTCACGAATCACGAGTCACTGCCGTTCCGGCCCTCCCTTGTGCCTGCGCACTGCATCTCCCAAAGCCCGCAAACAGAATCAGCCAGCTGGCATGAATTCCTAGCCAGACTATCCCCACCCCAAAAGCGGACCGCACCCGACTGGGCTATTTGCCTTGCTGTTGAACTGCAACTCGCGTATAATGTTGGAACGTTCTTAGCGGTCTCAAGCAACGATTGACGCCAGGCTGGCACATTGACTAACCCTGAATCTCCAGAGACAAACACGAGAGTCGGGCCTGATCTCCAGACCCTTCACTCCTGCCGGGCCAAGCACCGCAACTACCTCTGTTAAGGAGAAGCCAAATGAACTCTTCCCGTCTGATCACTTTTTTCGCCATTCTCACCGCGCTTGCCGTCCTGCTCGCCGCCTGCCCCGCGCCGGCCGCAATGCCTGAGTCAGGCGGAGACTCCGACGCGGCCTCTGACGACGGCATGGCAGGCGATTTCAAAGTCGGCCTCGTCACCGACGTCGGCCGCGTCAACGACCGCAGTTTCAACCAGTCCGCTTGGGAAGGCGTCGTCGCCGCCGCCGAAGGCCTCGGTCTCGCCGAAGATGACTTCAAGTACATCGAGACCCAGGACGCCAAGGACTACGCCGACAACATCCAGCAGTTCATCGACGCCGGCTATAACGTGATCGTCAGCGTCGGCTTCGCCCTCGGCGATGCCACAATCACCGCCGCCAAGGACAACCCCGATGTTTACTTCATCGGCGTCGACCAGTTCCAGGGCGAGACCCTGGCCAATGTCGCCGGCCTCATCTTTAACGAGGATCACTCCGGCTATCTCGCCGGCGTCCTTGCCGGTAGCCTATCCAAGACCGGCACAATCGCCGCCGTCCTCGGCACCGACCTCGTGCCCCCCGTCGTTGCCTTCAATGAGGGCTACATCGCTGGCGCCAAGTCCGTGAACCCGGACATCAACGTCATCTCAACCTACCATCCCGGCGAAATCTCACAGGCCTTCGTCGATCCCGAATGGGGCGCGGCCACCGCCAAACAGGCCCTCGACCAGGGCGCTGATGTAATCTTCGGCGCCGGCGGCATCACAGGCAACGGCGCCCTCCAGGAGATCGCAACCGCCGAAGGCGCCGGCGAAACCGTATTCTGCATCGGCGTCGACACCGACCAGTGGAATACCGTCCCCGCCGCCCATCCCTGCCTCGTCTCCAGCGCCATGAAGCTCATCACGCCCGGCGTCGTCGACCTCGTCAACCTCGCCAGCGAAGGCGCCTTCCCCGGCGGCAACTACTTCGGCGATGCCGACCTGGCCCCCTTCCATGACTTTGACGACATGATTCCGCAGGAGTTGAAGGACCTGCTCGAAGAGACAAAGGCCGGCCTCATCGACGGATCGATCGACACCGGATACGGCAACTGACCCGTCCGGGTCCTGGAGCAGTGACTTAGATTGCCGCCCGCGTTTCAACACGTACGCGGCCCCAATCTCATAGGAGCGGGAGGCCGCCCTAGACGCCTCCCGCTTCTCTTTACAGGGCAGCAGCCGGGCTACCCGGCTCCTCCTTCTGGCGCCGCTGCCGTCCCGCCCGCTCAGGGCGCCGGGTCAGCAGTAGCCGCCCGCCCAAAAGTCGTCGCCAGACGGAGATGAACCATGGCGATCGCCTTCCCGAAAACTGCCTTCTCCCGCACGTTGCGAGCGCTCCTCATCCCCCTGCTCGCGCTTCTTGCCGCGCTCCTGACCGGTGCAATCGTCATGATACTCTCCGGCGATGATCCCCTCGCCGCATACAGTGGTCTCTTCCAGGGCGCCTTCGGCGACGGTAAGGGCTGGGCCAGGACAATCCGCAAGACCATCCCCTTTATCCTCACCGGGCTCTCGGTTGCCGTCGCCTTCAAGGTCAGCCTCTTCAACATCGGCGCCTCCGGCCAGTTCGTCATGGGCACCATCTTCGCCGTTGCCGTGGGTATCAACTTCGAAGGCCTGCCCGTCTTCATCCACCTGCCGCTGGCACTGTTAGCCGGCATTATCGGCGGTATGCTCTGGGGCGCCATCCCCGGCATTCTGAAAGTCTACACCGGCGCCCACGAGGTCATCGTCACCATCATGTTAAACTATGTGGCCGCCCTCTTTGGCGGTTGGACCGTTTACGCCGGCGGCACGCAGGGACAGACCCCCGGCCCCCTCTGGGACGAGACGGCCGGCGCCATCTCCGAAACGCCCGACGTCCTGGCCTCTGCTCAGATCCCCTGGCTTTTCGGCCCGCCATACCGCGTCCACTATGGCGCCTTCCTTGCCGTCGCCGCCGCGCTGTTTGTCTGGTGGCTGATCTTCAAGACGCCGCTGGGCTTCGAAATGCGGACCGTCGGCCACAACATGAAAGCCGCCGCCTACGCCGGAATTCGCGTCAACTTCACCATCATCCTGACAATGGCGATCGCCGGCGGCCTCGCCGGCTTGGCTGGCGCAATCGAGACCCTGGGACTCAACCACAAGTTTGCCCCCGAATTCGGCGGCGCCGTCGGCTTCGACGGCATCACCGTCGCCCTCCTCGGGCAGACACATCCCCTCGGCGTCATGCTGGCCGCCTTCATGTTCGGCGCGCTCGACGGCGGCGCCTCCAAAATGCAGTTCGAGTCCGGCGTTCCCGCCGACATCATCCAAATCATTCGGGCGCTAGTGCTGGCCTTCGTCGCCGCGCCGCTGATCATCCGTATGATCTTCCGACTGCGCCGGCAACCGCTGGAAGAGGCAGGCTCTACCGTAAGCACAAGTTGGGGCGGCTCGTGAGCGCAATTCCGAAACTCTCGACGTCACGCCGCCTGGGGCGGCGCGCCGCCATCTCCCTGGTTCTGGCGCTGGCGTTGGTCGTAATGGCGGTCCTGGTCAATAAGACGCCGCTGGGTGAACATACCTGGCTGCGCGTCCTCTTCGGAATCAGCGCCCTCAACTTCACTCTCCGGGCCACCGTGCCCCTAGTGCTCGGCGCACTCAGCGGTATTCTCTGTGAACGTTCAGGCATCATCAACATCGGCATCGAAGGCATGATGCTGGCCGGCGCCTTCGCCGGTTTTGTCGCCAAGACCAGCACCAACCACTGGCCGCTCATGGTCAGCCTCATCTTCAGCGCAGCTGTCGCCGTCGCCATCGGCGGGCTCATGGGCGCGGTCCATGCCCTCTTCTCCATCCGCTTCCGCATGGACCAGATTATCTCCGGCACCGTAATCATCATTCTCGCTCTCGGGACCTCCTCCTATCTCTACAACCGCGACGCCATCGCCGAAGGCAAGTTCAGTTCCATCCCGCTGCCCGGTCTGTCGCAAATCGACGTCATCGGTCCAGTCCTCTTTGACAACCCCCCAATTACCTATCTGGCGCTTCTCCTGGTCCTCGTAGTCCATATCGGGCTCTTCTACACCCGCTGGGGACTGCGCACGCGCGCCGTCGGCGAGCATCCCCGCGCCGCCGACACAGTCGGCATCAATGTCAATCGCTATCGCTACGTCAACACCTCCCTCGGTGGCATGCTGGCAGGGCTGGCGGGGGCTTTTCTTGTCCTCGAAGCGGTCGGCCAGTTCCAGGAAGGCATGACCGCGGGGCGGGGCTTCATCTCCCTGGCCGCCATGATCTTCGGCAACTGGAATCCCTTCGGCGCGCTCGGCGCCGCTGCGCTCTTCGGCTATACACAAGCACTGCAAAACGAGCTGCTGCTCGCCGGCGTAACCCAGGTCCCCCGCCAGTTCATCTCGATGCTTCCCTACGTCGTCACTATCGTCGCCGTCTCCGGCCTCGTCGGACGCGTACGGCCGCCCGCGGCCGAGGGCAAAGTCTACGAGACGGAGGGCAGCGCATGACAAGGCCCCAAAAGATGCCCGACCGCCCAAACGGTGACGCGCAAGCCAAACTTGAAGTTCGCAACATCACCAAGCTCTTTCCCGGAGTCGTCGCCAACAAGGAAATCGATCTGACGCTCCATCGCGGAGAGATCCTGGCTCTGCTCGGCGAAAACGGTGCCGGTAAATCGACTCTGATGAACGTAATCTACGGCCTCTACCAGCCTACAGAGGGCGAGATTCTGGTCGATGGCCGTACTGTGGAAATGCACTCGCCGCGCGACGCTTTGGAGTTGGGCATCGGCATGGTCCATCAACACTTCCAGCTGGTGCCCGTGATGAGCGTTGTCGACAATATCATGTTGGGCAGCGAAAGCGTAAACAACGGACTCCTCGACAGGGAAAGCGTCGCGGCACACATCCACGAACTGGCCCAACGCTACAACATGCCTGTCGACCCCAACGCCTTAATCGAAGACCTCCCTGTCGGAATTCAGCAGCGCGTCGAAATCCTCAAGGCACTGTATAGAAAAGCCGATGTCCTGATCCTCGACGAGCCGACGTCCGTGCTGACGCCGCAGGAAATCGAGGGCCTTTTCGCCGTCATGGAGTTGCTCCGCAGCCAGGGCAAATCAATTATCTTCATCACTCATAAGCTCAAGGAGGTCCTCCGCATCGCCGACCGCATCGCCGTGCTGCGCCGCGGCGAAATGGTCGGTGAAGCCGACCCCGCAACCGTCTCGCAGGAAGAATTGGCCGCCATGATGGTGGGGCGAAAGGTAACGCTCGAGGTCGAAAAGCAGCCTGCCGCCACCGGCGAGGTGCTCCTGCAAATCAGCGACGTGCAGGCGCTAAACGACCTGGGCGAACCCGCCTTGCGCGGCGTCTCGCTCGACGTGCGCGGCGGTGAAATCGTCGGCGTCGCCGGCGTACAGGGCAACGGCCAGACCGAACTGGTCGAGGTAATCACCGGCCTGCGTTCGGCCGCCGCCGGCTCCGTTCACATCAGCGGAATCGATATGACCAACGCGCCGCCGCGCCGCATCACCGGGGAAGGAGCCATCTGCCACGTGCCCGAGGACCGCCATCTCTACGGCATGGTCGATGCCTACTCGGTCGCCGACAATCTCGTCCTCGGCTCCTACTACCAGCGGCCCTTTTCCACCGGCCTGACAATGGACCAGCAGGCAATTGCCCAACATGCTGAAGAACTGGTGCAGCGCTTTGACGTGCGCACCCCTTCCGTCAGGACCTTGGGCGCAAGCCTCTCCGGAGGCAACCAGCAAAAAATGGTCGTCGCCCGCGAGTTCAGCCGCCACATTCGCCTCCTCATCGCCGCCCAGCCGACTCGGGGCATCGACGTCGGCTCAATCGAATTCATCCACAGCCAAATCGTCGCCAAGCGCGACGAAGGTGTCGCCGTCCTCCTCGTAAGTTATGAGTTGGACGAGATTATGGCGCTGTCAGACCGAATTGCAGTCATGTTTCACGGCCGCATCAGCGCCGTCCTTCCCCGCAGCCAGGCCAACCGCGCGGCGATCGGCCTGCTGATGGCAGGAGTCCACCCCGATTCGCAGCAGACCGCTGCTACTGCTGAATTAGTCGAGGACGACTAGGTGACAGATCCCGCCCTTGACCAACCTGCGCTCGAAGAATACGACGACATCAGCGAGGATGCCCGCTTCCCCCACGCCAACGGTGAACTCCGATTCTCCGCAGATCGGGACAGCGACCTCTTCGATCTGCACTGGCACTGGCACGGCCGTGCCTATGCCCGCACCATCCGCATCCGCATAGACGCGCCAATCTATACCAGCAGCGGCATCAGCAGCGAACAGCTGGACGACGTTCTCCCACTTGCTCTTCAGCTATTTCCAGGCTACCAGGAGACGATTTACGGTGTCGAAGGCGTGATCGTCAGCAAACGCATCTTCGCCCCGCTCGACAGTTACTACGACCGCTCACTCCTTTGGATGATGGAGGCGCAGGCCGAAGGCGACCGGCTTATCCAAATTCGTGTCGAGATCGATTGGGGCGAACCTCTCGTGCAACGCATGGTCGACGGACTCCTCGTCGCCCAAACCCAACCCGGCGAGGCCAGCGGCGCCCACAAGCAGCGCAACGCCGAGAGCACGCGCGTCTTTGGCGCGGCCGAAGGGCGCCCCGACCTGGTCGATTTTCCCTCCGATTCCCAGGCCCGGCTCGTCTACCATGTGCTCGTAGCCGGGCAGGTTGACCTACCACTGATACTGGCGCTCAGCGACGTTGGCGAACAGGTGGCTTGGAACGGCTTCCTTGTTCAGCGAGACATCTCACGCGCATTCAAGCGCAGCCGCAGCCGCTGGCATGACATCACCCATCGCGGTCGCTTGTGGTCCCCCGATGCCGCAGCAAACCGCTCCGTGCAAGACGCCAAGATCGCCGCCGTGCAGACAATCGCCCGCTCCCGCGCCGGCTTCGCGCCCGCCGATAGCAACATCACCGCCTTGCCGGGACTCATCGATCTCTTCGACTCCTTCTCGCCCGAACAGAGCCGTGCGCTGCTGGATACGCCGCGCCGCGTCGCAGAACGGACCGGCGGCGCGCTGCCCCTGAAACTCCCGACCCTGCCACGCCAGCCGGTCGACGCGCCCGATTCTGTCCTGCCGAGCACTTCAGCCGCCTACCTGTCCGCGCTGCAAGCCCATCATCGGCGCCACCCCAATCTCGACTGGCTGACGACCCATGACAAGGCGATTGCCGGCTGTGCAAATGAACTGCTCAACGTCTTGGAAACCTGCCGCGCACTCCCCGCTCCCGACAGTCTCGACGCGGGAGTTCTGGAGGACGCCTGCCGCGCGCTTACAGCGGCCAGCGCCCTCGCCTGTCATATTAATCCGGACGGCGACACAGCGCCGTGGGTGCACGCCGCCGAAACATTGGCGGCCAACGTCGGTCAGCGGCCCCAAAATGTCCACCCGACCGTCTGGGACCGGTTGGGCATCACGGCCGACCGGGGGCACGTTACCTTGCAAAGAAAGTGGCCGTCCGATTGGGACTGGTGGGCGCTCATGAACCTGCCTTACTCCGCCCAGGAGGAGAACGACGAGATCAGCCTGCTGTGGGATGGCAAAACATTGCACACCACCCGCCCAATTTCATTCGACGGCCCATCTGAGATACAGACCCAGGTGCGGGCATTCGGCTCCGACGAGAATAGCTTCGACCTGCGCTTCCGCCTGGGCAGCGAACTCTTCATACCTGCAATCGACTGATTCCGCTGAGCGAAAGCCCAACGCACTGTCGTTCAGGTCCAATGACATTTGCCGCTTCCACAATGACCACCGCTTACGTCTACGATTCGTTCGAACACAACCATACCTTCGAAGGTCATCCCGAAAACCATCGCCGGATGGAGCACGTCTGGGCTCTCCTGGAGCAGGACGGCATCCTCGATAGGTTGACTCGCCTGCCCGATAACGTTGCCGCGCTCGGCCCGGTCTTGGCCGTACACGGAGCGAACTATGTCGAACAGCTGGAAGGCATCTGCCGGAACCTTGCAGCGAATAGCCGGAGCGGCAAATTATCGCCCGGCAACTTGGGTGCAACGGGTTGGCTGGATCAGGACACATACGTCCTTGGCGCCAGCTATGAAGCTGCACTGCGGGGCGTAGGCGGTCTGCTGTCGATTACCGACGCAGTCATGACCGGGGCGGCGGCCAATGGATTTGCCCTCGTACGACCGCCGGGCCATCATGCCAGGCCCAACATTGCAAAGGGATTCTGCCTGCTGGGTAATGTCGCCGTGGCCGCACGCCATGCCCAGCACCAGCACGGCGCACAGCGCGTTCTCATCGTCGACTTCGACGTGCATCACGGCAATGGCACAGCCGAAATGTTTTACGACGACAGCTCCGTTCTCTTCTTTAGCATCCATCAGTATCCTCATTACCCCTTCAGCGGGACCATCGACGAACTCGGGCGTGACGTCGGCGAAGGCTTTACCGTGAATGTGCCCTTCCCCGCCGGTGTCGGAGATGCCGGATATCTCGCCGCGTTGCGCCAGGTGCTGACGCCCCTGGCCCGCGAGTACTCGCCAGATGTGATCTTCCTCTCCGCCGGATTCGACGGCCACTGGCTGGATCCGCTCAGCGAGCATCGTGTCAGCGTCTCCGGCTACACAAAACTGGTGGAGGAGCTGCTCACTTTGGCCGGGGCGCTTTGCGGCGGGCGGCTGATCTGTACACTCGAAGGCGGATACCACCTGGATGCCCTGCCGCACTGCGTACTCTCCACCCTCCGTGCGCTCTGCGGTGACGAAGCCGGCGTAAGCGATCCGTTCGGCGCAGTTGAGGAGCGCCCGGAGGCCGCAGAACAGGTCCTGCTGGCGGTCACCCGGCGCCTCGGCCTGCCAGCGCCGGGATAGTGGAGAGGCCTGCCTAAACTCTGAAACGAATCGATCCGATCGCAATGTAAGGGGAAACATGCACACAATCATCTTGCAGACCAAAGCCCGCCAGACATCCGCTGGCAAGACCTGGCGCATAGAAGTGTTGGGCGACAGCCTTATCAAGGAAGATGTAAAGGTTTCCATCGGTGAGCTCGAGTACCACCCGGCCAAGGCTGAGCGTCGTTCGCTGATCGACATACTTACGATCATTGAGCGCCATAACTTTCGCATCTGCTACGTCGAGCACAAACCCAACGATGACGATTTGGAAGAGTGGATGTTCATTCTCCAGGGCTAAACCCGACGTTGCGTCCCCAGCCTCGCGCCTTGAACGCAGGCACCCGATCGCAGATCTGAGCGCCCCTTGAGTTTGACATCCATGCCTTGCCGCACCATCGCCGGAAGAGGACCATGTCCTCCCAGCCGTTGATCTTCGCCCACAGGGGAGCCAGCGCCGTCGCGCCCGAGAACACACTGCCCGCCTTCGTGAAGGCGCTGGAATTGGGCGCCGACGGCATCGAACTGGACGTGCAGGCCACCGCCGACGGCGAACTGGTCGTGCTGCACGACTTCAACCTGGAGCGCACGACAACAGGCGCAGGTCTCCTCCGCAAACGGACCCTCGCACAGCTAGTCGACGTCGATGCCGGCATCCGCTTCAACGACGCCTTCGCAGGAACGCCGATCCCCACCCTGGAACAGGTCTTCGAACTGACTGCGGGCCGCTGCATCGTCAACGTCGAGATCAAAAACATGGACTGGGACGGAGGCCCTGAAGCGAGACCGCTGACGCGAATGATCCGGCGTCGCCGGCTCCACGGTCAGGTCATTGTCTCTAGCTTCAACCCCTTCGCCCTGCGCAAAATGCGACGACTCGACCCCGAAATACCCCTGGGCCTCCTATACGTGCCCAAGCTACCGCGTTCCGGCGGCCCCCGGCCTGCTCTGCCCTCACGGATCCGCAATGTGCCGCTCAAGCATCTGGTTTTTCATCTCTTCCGCGCCTCGTTCGTTTCCCTCCTCGCACCCGACGCCCTCCACCCGCACTTTCAGTCCATAGACTCTGCCCTGATGGCGGAGGCGCGCCGTCGCGGGCAATTCGTGAATGCCTGGACAGTGAACTGCAGCGCAGAGGCTCGCCGACTAGCGGCTTTGGGCGTCAATGCAATCATTACTGACCGGCCCGACGCCATCCGGCAGGGGCTTTCGGAGGTAGGACCTGCCTCCGTGCCCTCCGATACATGAGGAGGACTTCTATTTGGCCAGACCTTTGAATTCAGCTAAGGCAACTGCGCCGGGCAAGGTCATCCTGTTCGGAGAGCATGCAGTCGTTTACGGCCGGCCGGCCATTGCCGTCCCCGTGACCAAAGTGCAGGCTACCGCCGTCGTCGAAGCCGCTGCACCTGGATCGGGCTGCACCATCTCTGCCCCCGACATCGCCTCGCGCATCCACCTGTCCTCAGCGCCCGACGACCCCTTGGCAATGGCCGTTCGTCTCGCATTGGAAGTCGCAGGCGTCGATGCTGAGCCGGACTGGAACATTGTCGTAACCAGCACCATTCCCATCGCGGGCGGGATGGGAAGCGGCGCCGCAGTCAGCGCCGTGCTAGCCCGGGCCGTCCTCTCCTATAGCCCGCCTTTCCGCGGCTGTCCCGACGTCGAAACTGTCAACCGAATCGTCTATGCCGTCGAGAAAATACATCACGCCACGCCAAGCGGCATCGACAATACCGTCGTTGTCTACGAGCAGCCCGTCTGGTTTGTCCGCGGCAGGCCTCCTGAGATCTTCGACATCGCCAGGTCCTTCCACCTGGTCATCGCCGACACCGGCATTGCCAGTCCCACCGGCCAGGTGGTGGCCGATGTACGCGCGGCGCGGCAGGAGGACGCCGCACGCTACGACGCGCTCTTCGATGCCATCGGCGCTATCGCCGAGGAGGCTAGGCGGGCCATCGCCGGCGGGAAACTAGAGATGTTGGGGTTGTTGATGCGGGAAAATCAAAGGCTCTTGCGTCAGCTTGACGTCAGCGCGCCCTCCCTCGAGCGGCTCATCGACGTCGCAGAAGGGGCGGGCGCGGCCGGAGCAAAGCTGAGCGGCGGCGGTCGCGGCGGCAATCTCATTGCAGTGGTAGAGCCGGAGAAAGTTGGCCCTGTGCGCGCGGCGCTCCTGGCCAAAGGCGCGGCGAGCGCAATGGCGACCGAAGTTGGCGTGTAGCCGCTAATTTGCAGTGCGCTGCAGCCGCCAGCGGTCCCTAAGATAAGCAAGACGCCCGCCTACGACTGTGGCGACAACCTGTGTCTCTGTGTCCAAGAGTGTCAGATCTGCGCGCGCCCCCCTGCTGATGCGGCCCACTTCGTCATCGATCCCCATCGCCTGCGCCGGCGAGAGGCTTGTAGTTGGCCAGGCCTGCACAAGCGGCCAGCCCGTAGCCGACATGAAATTTCGCAGCGCCGCATCCAGCGTCAGGACCGAACCGGCAAGCGTACCATCCTCCAATCGGCAGGCGCCGTTCTGAACGATGACAGGCAGACGTCCCGTCTCGTAGCGCCCCTCGGGCATTCCCGTGGCCCGAATCGCGTCGCTGATAAGAATTGCACGCGTCGGCCCTTTGCACCGGCTTAGTATGCGCATCGCCGCCGAATGCACGTGGATCCCATCGGCGATTAGCTGCGCATAGATCCTGTCGTCGCTCAACACCGCTCCCAACGCACCGGGCTGGCGATGATGCAGACCCTTCATCGCGTTGAACGTGTGCGTGGCCTGCGAAACGCCCGCGTCGATGGCCTTCGTTGCCTCATCGAACGTTGCCGCCGTGTGGCCGAGCACCACGCGAACGTTCGATCCCAGAGCCATTTCGATCAGGCTCTGCGCCCCCTCCTCTTCCGGCGCAAGTGTGAGCATGCGCACCGGCCCCGCGTTTAACAACTCTTCAAACTCAAGCGTCGACGGCGGACGAACAAAGGCCGGATTCTGCGCGCCGGGGAACTTTCCACTGATGTAGGGACCTTCCAGGTGGACACCGAGGACGCGCGCGCCAACTGGAGAGCCGACGCCTTTGCCCGAAGACGCCCGGTTGCAAAATCTCTCTACATTGGAAACAGCGGCCAGCGTATCGGCGTGCGACGCGGTTACAGTTGTGGCGTAGAAGCCTGTTACGCCGTGCAGCACAAGGAAACTGCTGATCGTCTCAAGACACTCCGGCGTCGCGTCCATCACATCCGCGCCGCCGCTCCCATGGATATGGACGTCGATGAAACCGGGCAACAGAATGCAATCGCTCCCGTTAAGTATTGGGCCGTCAACTTCCCTTTCTTCGCCCAGCCAGGGCCCGACCATCTCTCCATCGCAACTGAGCGTGAAAGTTTGACCAGGCGGCGCCGCCACTGTGCCGAAGACGGTGCGAGCGGTCAGGCCGCTGATGCCGGCGACAGCCGTGCCGATTGCCTCGCTTGTACCGGCCGTCATCTCATCGCTTGTCAACGCAATTCACTCCCTTTCCGGCTGTTCTTCCATCCTTTTCCAATACAAAATGCCCAACGGCGGCAGTTCCATAATCGTGGACCATGAGGAATTCTGCCAAGGTATCTTCTCTGCTTTCAAGGGAAACGGATTGTCTATCCCACTTCCGCCATAGATCTCCCGGTCGCTGTTCAGAATCTGATCGTAACGGCCCGGCCCTGGTAGCCCAACGCGATAGCCGTGTCGCGGCACGGGCGTGAAGTTGCATACGACCAGAATGCTATTCGCTCCTTTTGCATCTTTGCGCACGAAGCTGATGATCGAGTGATCCGCATCCTGAAAGTCGACCCACTGAAACCCTTCCCAGCTGTCGTCGACCTGGTGCAAAGCCTTTTCCCAGCAATACAGCCTGTTGATGTCACGCACAAATCGTTGCAAATTACGGTGGTTGGCATTTTCGAGGAGGTGCCAATCCAGGCTGGCCATCTCCGTCCACTCCCGCCACTGGCCAAACTCCCCTCCCATGAAAGTCAGCTTCTTGCCCGGATGTGCATTCATCAGGCCGAAGAAGAGGCGGAGATGCGCAAACTGCTGCCACAAGTCACCGGGCATCTTGCCGAGCATCGACTTCTTCAGATGGACGACTTCATCGTGGCTCAGCGGGAGTATGAATTTCTCGCTGAACGCATAGCTCAGACTGTATGTGATTAGGCGATGATTCGTTCGGCGGTACAGCGGGTCCATCTCGAAAAAGCCCAGCGTGTCGTGCATCCAGCCCATGTTCCACTTGTAATCGAATCCCAGGCCGCCTGCATCAGTGGGTCGTGTAACTTTCGACCATATCGAACTCTCTTCGGCTATGGTCAAGATGCCGGGCGCCCGTTCGTGCAGCACGTCGTTGGCCTGCCGCAAAAAAGCGATGGCGTCGAGGTTTTCCTGACCGCCATACTCGTTCGGGACCCACTCGCCCTCCTCACGGCTGTAGTCCAGATAGAGCATCGAGGCCACCGCGTCAACCCGCAGCCCGTCAATGTGATACTCTTCCGCCCAGAACAAGGCGCTTGCCAGCAAAAAATTGCGGACCTCGTTCCGCCCGTAGTCAAAGATCTTCGTTCCCCAGTCAGGATGTTCGCCCCGGCGGGGATCTTCATATTCATACAGGGGTGTGCCGTCGAAAAAGGCCAGCCCGTGGGGATCCTTGGGAAAGTGGGCCGGCGCCCAGTCAAGGATGACCCCAATGCCGTTCTTATGGCAATGGTCAACGAAATACTTGAAATCGTCCGGTCTTCCCAAGCGGCTGGTTGGCGCGAAGTACCCTGTGGTCTGGTAGCCCCAGGACCCTTCGTACGGGTGCTCAGTAATCGGCAGAAGCTCGATGTGCGTATAGCCCATCTCCAGCACATAAGCGACCAGTTGGTGGGCTAGCTCCCGGTAACCGAGCGTGCTGTTGTCTTCCGGCGCCCGCCGCCAGCTGCCCAGGTGGACTTCGTAGACATTTAGAGGTTGGGAAAACGCCTGTCGGCCGGCACGCTCCTCAAGCCAGGATTCGTCCCCCCATTCATATCCTTCCAGCGGCCAGATGCGGGACGCTGTACCCGGGGCCTCCTCGGCATAAAAGCCGTACGGATCCGACTTGTCAATCCGGAAGTCCACAAGCGGGAGCTGAATCGAATACTTGTACGCACTTCCCGGCTCAAGCTCGGCCGGAACGAAGACTTCCCAGATTCCCTCGCGCTGCGCGTGCATCGGCTGGGCGTGAGGGTCCCAACCGTTGAAGTGGCCGATTACACCGACGCTTTGGGCATTCGGCGCCCAGACCGCAAACTGCACACCGCTGACACCGTCCACACACCGGTAATGCGCTCCGAACTTGCGGAAGCTGTAGAGGAAGTTCCCTTCACCGAATAGGTAGGCCTCTTCATCCGTTAACCAGGACCCGGTCAACTTTCAGCGCCCTTCTTTCATTCTCTGGCCAATTCCTAACGATGTGTGTCGCCGATTCTCGCTAGCCTGTCAAGACGCCCGGTTGTAATTCATTCCAACAACCCTGAATCCGCTGTCCGGGTCGCAGCGGACGTGATTAGAGGCATACTCTCTTCAACGCCGGCAAGAAATAGTTCCCTACTACGGCATCCCAACTCATACTCGCGGCCAGGTCGTTTCCAATTCTTATCCGATCCGCGACCCGTCCGCGCGCGGATGGCAGGCGTTCAAAAATCTGCCGGGCGGTAGCTCCTGCAATGCGGACCTCAATACTGTCCCGCACCTCCTGGTCGATCGCAAGCGCCTCCTGCGCTGAACCGGGCGCCTCGTCCGCAGGCAGACCAACGTAGTCGGCGACGACCAGCGGGAAGCGTCTGTCGCTGATGAACCTTGACTCTTCTGACCCTCCAGGCCATCTGGCGTCAGCCCCTGTTCGCAAGGGCTGCCCATCGACCGTTTCGCCTGCCAACAACCCCTGACCTGCAAGTTCACTGGCCCCCTGTTCCAGGAACCCGACACAGCCGCACACGTTGCTTACACATGCTATCGCGCCAAAATTGACCGGCTCAACCTGCGCGATGCCAAAAGGCTCGTAGATGCTCTGACCGAACTCCACGTCGCTGCCGCGGCGGATATCCTGAAACTCCATCGCAGCCGGCATCCGTGTACCGCATCGCTCCCGGCTCCAGCCAAACTGATTGATCAATACGATTCGACTGTTGCGTGCGGCTTGATTGAAAGGTTCCACGCTGCTGAAGAAGAATGGCGCTTCCTCTCCGATCAGATCGCCGTTGTCCGCCCTGTGTCCGACCGGCCAACCGTATCGCGCCTCCCAGTTGCGCACCTGCTCCGCCGGCCGGCCGGCCGGCTGGCTTGTGGCTAGCACAAACAGTACTGCTTTCTTCCCTGCCGAACGCAACAGCTGTTCCAGGTGCATCATGACAAGCGCGTCTCGCCACAGAGCTTTAGATAGCACCAGCCGCGCCACATGCGTGAAAACGTAATCGGGCTTGAAGCCGAGCAGCCTGTTACAGTACTCCCGCAGACGACGCCTGGAGTTCCGCCGTTCCTCAGCCGTGTTGACCTCAGCGTCGATTCCGTTATAGGCGAGATCGATTCTGCAGTTTGCAAAAGGCCCGCCAAGAAAGCGCAGTTCCTCTCTCACCAGGTCGCCCACGGCGAAAATCGCGTCGCAATGGACCGCCCGCCGGACCAGAGCGTGCTTGAAATGCGCGCTCTGGTCGCCGAACAAAGTCTCCAGGGGCAGATGAGACTCCCGCGCGCGCAGCATTACATTGTAGAAACGGGTATCGTGGCCGCTGTGACCTTCAACCAGAATCCGGGCTGTCGCTAATTCGTGCGCGTAGAAGACCGTACGCCACTGCTCAGGCTCGTTCATCTGAGCGGCAAAGACTACCGGCATCCCCAGCCACTCGTGGGCAATGATTACACGCTCGTCTGGAGAGAGTCCAGCGTCAACCTCCAGCGCCTTCAGTCCCTCCAGAATAGGCTGGGCGATTGAAACATAGAGTCCGTATTCGTAATCGTGCTCGTATCGCTGGCTCTCGATGCCATAGTGCTCCCAAAGGTAAAAATAGAATCTCGACACCTGCTCCATAGCCGGGTTGCTGGCATCAACTAGCAATATCTCGTGTTCCACCTCCCCAAACCGGCGAACGCCATAGAGAATTCCCACGCCGTATCTCTGCTCTACTGCCCGCAGTGCCCGTTGGAATGCCTCACTTACTCCAAAGAAAATGCCGTGCAAGCTGCTGTATCGAATCTGCACCCCGTTACCCGCGTCTGTAAGCCGTTCCATCTGGAGGGCATCCCAGCCAAACATCGGACCGACCAATATGGTACGAGTAACCTGCTTATTGTATTCTGCCGCGCCCAATAACCCTTCGAGTACGGAGCCAATGCCGCCCACCTTTACGCCCGCTTCATGCGTTGCATGGATCACCAACGGGATGGGAATGGACACGTCATTCTCCCAACAAATGGTAGTCACTTCATACCATCATAGCACAGGACAACAAGCGCAAACCAACTGTTTTCGGCCTTCCAAGGAGTCCCGGCCGGCCATGACCAAGGGCTTGAGATTGAGCGTAGCGCCATACTATGCTATGGTGGCGCGCATAGCCCTACCGACCGGGAGAAGGAGATGAAAGAAGAGGAGAAGTTCGCGCTCTTGCAGAAGAGCGTTAGGCGGCATACGGTGATCTGCAGTGTGGCCCTGCTCGTCGGCGTGCTGCTGCTGCGTTTCACAGCCCATAACACCGACTTCAACGCACGGCGCTGGCTCATGTTCTCAGCCCTCCTCGTCGCCGGCGAATTCTGGTACCTGCGCCGCGTCCTTCATCAGAATCACCACCCCAAATCTGACCAGCTGTATCCCGACTTGGGATCCGCCAATCTCCTGACGATCTACCGAGGCCTCGCCTACGCCTGGATGGCCGGATTTCTCCTCCTGCCCCGTCCCGGAGGACCAATGGACTGGCTGCCGGCTCTCCTCTACGTCGCAGCAAGCGTCACCGACGTCTTTGACGGCTATGTCGCACGCAGGACAGACCGTGTTTCGCGGCTGGGCGAGACGCTTGACATGGAGTTTGACGGCTTGGGAGTGCTCGTGGCCTGCATTCTGGCCGTTCAGTACGGGCAGCTGCCCCTGGTCTTTCTGCTGGTGGGCTTCGCGCGTCCGCTCTTCGTCGGAGGAATGCTGTTGCGGACACGCATGGGCCTGCCCAACTACCCCATGACAGAGAGCAACCAGCGGCGGATTATCGCTGGGCTGCTCATGATATTTCTCTCCACCGTGCTTTGGCCGATCTTCAGTCCGCCGGAAACCTACGTTGTCGGCGCAGTCTTCGGCGGCGCAGTGACGCTCAGCTTTGTACGCGACTGGCTCGTAACCATCGGCTGGATAAGACCCGACCATTCAACCTACAGGACCTGGCGCGTCCGCCTGAAGCTGTGGTCATTTCATTGGCTGCCGGTTGGTCTGCGTATCTTGGCCGCGGCGCTCGTCTCTCTTCTCGCGACGAGCATGTTTTCCGGTTCATCGAGTCTGCCAGCGACCGCCAATCTCCTCATCGCTCTGGTCGGCGCGCTCAGTGGCGCGGCCGTCCTGTTGGGGGCAGCCACGAGAACGGCAGCCGGGCTTGTCAGCTTGGCGTCCTATTTGGGCTACGCTTTCGGCGGCCAGGCGATGCTGGGACTCGGCCTCTTGTTCGTTTCATCTCTGCTGATAGTCCTTGGAAGCGGCAAATTTACCCTCTGGATCCCAGAAGACCGCTGGCTGCGAATCGGCGCCGCCACAGAAGAGTAACCGACCGAAGGGCCGCCTCGGACCTGCCGTTGAGAAATGAGCAATTCTATGAGAATATACTGTCGACTGACCGATGCCACGCGGCGGCGTTCCCATGTCAGGACCAACAAAGGAGGCTGAAGAGAATGGAAGAGTTTCGATCCTTGAATGCACAGTCATACCGTATCATGGGGCTCGCGCTCCTGACCGGCCTGATCCATCTGTTTCTGGGCATCCAGGATGGGATCCCCATCTTCATCCTCAACGGGCTTGGCTTCATCGCGTTGGTCGCCGGCCTCTACCTGGTACCCCAGCTCGCCAACTTGAGGAACCTCATTCGCTGGGCGCTCTTTGCCTACACGGCAGTTACGCTTATCGCCTATTTTGTGGTCAACGAACAGCCTCTTGACAGCGGTTTTGGTCTGCTGACCAAAGCGGTTGAACTGATTCTGGTCCTGCTGCTACTTGTCAAACAGAGGTAAAGTCATGCGCATCGAGGAACTTGATACCCCGGTAGCAGTCGTCGATCTGGACCGGCTCTCCGCCAACATCGAGCGGCTTCAAGCCTACCTGGACAAGCACGGCATCGACAACCGGCCCCATATTAAGACACACCGCATCCCGGCCATCGCCCACATGCAAATGCAGGCTGGCGCTATCGGCATAACTTGCCAGACCTTGAGCGAAGCCGAAGTTATGTGCAACGCAGGAATCAGCGACATCTTCCTGCCCTACAACCTGCTCAGCAAGACCAAATTGAGACGGCTGATGCTTCTCTCGCGCCGGGCCAGGATCAGCGTTACCGCCGACTCCGCGCACACTGTCGAAGGCTACGCCAGGGCAGCCGCGCAGGAAGGTACGACTCTGCCTGTTTTGATTGAAATGGACGGTGGCTACGAGCGCTGCGGTGTGACGACAACTGAAGGCGTGCGCGCACTGGCCCGGCAGATCGACAGCGCTCCGAACCTGCGCTTTGGCGGACTAATGGTATACCCCTGCAACCAGGAAGCCAACGCCTTTATGGCCGAGTCAAAGATGCTGCTTGCCCAGGATGGGCTGGCCGCCGAACGGGTAAGCGGCGGCAGTTCCTTTGTAATGTGGCAGGCCCATGAATTCACCGAATTCACCGAATATCGCGCCGGCATGTACGTCTACGGCGACCGTAATCTCGTCGATGCCGGCGCAATGACCCTGGATCAGTGTTCATACTCCGTGCTGGCAACCGTCGTCAGCCGGCCAACCGACGATCGAGTCGTGTTGGATTCGGGCAGCAAGTCGCTGGCCGCGGACAGCGCCAGAAAGTCGTCTGGGCACGGACTGATCATCGAGTATCCCGAGGCGGAGCTATTCAAGCTGTCTGAGGAGCACGGGCACGTCGACGTCTCCCGCTGCCCGCGCAAACCCGAGATAGGCGAACGGGTCACGCTGCTCGCCAACCACTGCTGCGTCTCAAACAATCTCTTCTCGCGTGTGGTCGGCCAAAGAAATGGGGAAGTTGAACTGGAGTGGCCTATCCTCGCGAAGGGCTGGTGAAGCGCGGGCACGACAGCATTCCCAGGAGCCCTCTTTCCGTCGTTGACCGCGTCTCCCGGCTTGGACCGGCTCCGGAATTGCCGTCGATTTGGTGGCCCAGGCTGGAGACGCGTCAGAAGGACAAGCCAAGAAGATTTGGTACGACGACAACGACGAGGTACAGCAGCAGACCGACAACCAGCACTAGGCGTACTTTCCCCCAAGCGCTGAGATTCCCGAACCAATTTCCCCCGTCGTAATGGGGGCGTGGGCGCGGCAACTCGTCCGGATGCACCGAGGCTTGGCGGCCGTATTCCGGATCGGAGTACTCAGTGGGGGCATCCCCCGCACGCTGTTGCGGCACGGCCGCAAACTCCTCACCTTCTGCCACCGGATAGTTCAGAATCCGACTTAAGTTGAATGCAAGCGAAGGCAGCCGCGACTTGAGAGCGTCCAGCCCCGGTTGCTCGATGTATAGTAGGGCCAGGTCCGTCTCGGCAAAGGCGCTCTGCCCGTAGGGCTCATCGGAAAGAATCGCCTTCTCTCCGAAAATCTCGCCCTCGCCGCGCGTCCAACCGCCCGCACCATTGATCGGCTGCAGCCGAACTATCCCACTCTCAATGAAGTACAGCGCATCGCTCGGCGCCCCTGCCCGGTAAATTTCCTCGCCGGCTCGAACTTGAGCTTGCCGCAGATGACGTGCGACTTCCCTCAACTCGTGCGAGGAGAGGTCGGTCAGCAGAGGAAATCGGCGCAGGCGTCCCTCGTCCATTGAGTCCTGCCGCGCGCTGATGCGCGCTGATACGGCCTGATCGAGTGCCGATCCTATGGCAGGATGGAGGCCCACCAACTCCTGAAGATCAGCTCTGTACAGCACCCACAAGTTCGTATTGCGGATCGCTGTTGCGTTCTCCAGGCGGTCCTCCCCCGTAAGTAGGCTCATCGCGCCAAAGAAGCTCCCAACACTGATTCGAGCCAGCTCCTGCAGGACTCCGCTCTCGTTTTCCGCGGTCAACTCCACCTCGCCTTGGTCAACAAGAAACAGAGCGTCGCTCGCGTCGCCCAAACGGAATATCGGCTCGCCCGCAGGAACATGCTGAAGCACCAATCGCTGCACGATCGCGTGCAAATTGGCCGGCTCAAGCTGGGCAAAGAGAGGTGTCTGCGCAAGTCTCACAACCGCCTGGGTCTGGTCCGCGACACTCAGCCGGCTGCGGCTGTGGCGGCCAAGCGTGCGGCGCAGCAAGGGAAACTGGCTGCTCAAGCTGTAAAACGTTGCCGCCGGTAACGTCCAGATAAGACAGTCCTCCATGGCGTACGCGCTGGAATCGTAGGGCTTGTTCGTCAAGAGGGGGAGCACCCCAAAGAGACTTCCCGATTCAACCAGATTTGCATTCGGACTGGAATCCTCCGCTGTTGGCGTCGGCCGCAGTTCAAGCGATCCCCTCTCCAGCAGAAACAGCGCCTCGGCCTGGTCCCCGGCCTGGTAGAGAAAACCGCCGCGCGCGAGCTGGTGCGGCTGCATACTCCTTGCGACCGGCCAAAGGACCTTGTGCGGCAACTCTCCGAGCGCACGCGTTTTGGCAAGTTGCGCCACAAGATAGTCTTCCAACTGCGCGATCTGTTCGCCGAAGTTCTGGCTGAGCTTTACGCCGATATTGAAGTGACGCTGCAACAGATTCCGCAAGTTTGCGTCCGGTAAAGCCCACATCTGCACGTCCGTAGCGGCCATCGCGCTTGTATTGTGGGCCAGCCCGCGCAAAAACTCCGCTTCACCCAACAAACTACCCGGGCCAAGTGTAGCCAGCACTGAGCCATCCGAGTCCAGCAAGCGCACAAACCCATTGCGAATCAAATAGAGTTCGTTGCAGGTCTCATCGCTTCGGAATACGGCAGCGCCCGCGCGTTGATTCTCTTCACGAAAAATTCCCACAACTTCCCTAAGTTCTTCGTCTGACAAACCTTGGAACAGTGGCGTTGCGCGCAGGAATTCGACGGACATGAAGACTCCTTTCGAACGCGATGGCCTTGTCGCAGAGTTCCTTTTATTCTGCCCGAATACCTAATAATTCTCCAATGGATATCGGCGGTCCTTAGCCGCGGCGCCTGAATTGCCCGACCTTGCAGACCAGCCGATTCTCCGATGACACGCGTCCTGCCCTTACCTTGTCCAGGCTTCTCACAGATGGCGACCGCGTCTTCATTGATCAAACATGAGGAGAAGTGATAGTATGTCCGGTATACTGGAGGTTCATTACCGTAACTGCTAAAATTTATGCTGACCTGATCTTGTCGAACGAAGTGGACGAGGCGCCCGCGTTGGAAGGCATTTCACTCTCGGCGAGGGACACAAAACGGCCTGCCATCAGCGCAGACCGCCGGCCCTATCAGTGTCCTCTGGCGACCGGATTAGTATGAGCCTGGGAACCTGTGCCGAAGGCAACGCGGCCTTTCCCCCTCTGGGCACTTTCCTCCCCCGCTCTCTTGTGCCGAAGGTGGGAGTCGAACCCACACGGGTTTCCCCACACGAGTTTGAGTCGTGCGCGTCTGCCTGTTCCGCCACTTCGGCCCAAAATCCAGTATAGCGGGTTGGCGTTCGTTCAGTCAAGTGGCGTCGAGGTTTTCCTTCCTTCGAGGAGCATTCGCTTCCATTGGCAACCGTTGCCATTAGCCAACCGACTTAAGTATACTGTTTCGTAGCATCCATACAGAGTGGGCTGGAAGGCCGCACAGTCCGCCGTTCGCGTGCCAAAGCTGGCAGGAAATGAATCTGGACGATCTGATAGAACGCTCGCAGCAAGGAGACCTGGAGGCGTTCAACCAACTGGTTATCGAATATCAGGGGTTTGGCTATAATGTCGCCTACCGCCTTCTTGACGATGCTGATTCGGCCGCCGATGCCATTCAGGATAGCTTCTTGAAGGCGTTTCGGGGGCTGGACAACTACCGGGGAGGGAGCTTCAAGGGCTGGCTGACTCGGATCGTGGTCAACACGTGCTACGACCACCTTCGCCACCGCAAGCGGAAAACGACGGAGAGCCTCGATGATATGCCAGTGGAGGAGGAGTACGTTGCCGAACTCACCGACCGCAGCGAATCTCCCCACGAATTCGCCGAACGAAGAGAGCTTCAGGCCCTGATCGGGTCCGCGATTACATCCTTACCCGAAGTCCTGCGCACAACGATTGTACTTCGCGACGTCGAAGGGTACGCTTACGAAGAGATCGCCGACATTACAAGCGTAGCCGTCGGAACAGTGAAATCGCGCATCAGCAGAGCTCGTGGCCGTGTAAGGGACTATTTGAATCAACATACGGAACTTTTGCCAGCCGATTATCGTCATTCTAGGAAGTAGGGGAATTGCATTCACCGGCCCAGATTCCAGATTGGAAAATGCAGCCCGAAAGGGACCGCAGAAGCGGGCAAACCGGACGCGGTCCGTCTGCGAACTTGCTTGAGAAGACCAGTGGTACTTCAGAGTCATAGACCATGTCTGCACAGCTCTCACATTCGATCGACGAAGAACTGATCGCGGCCTATGTAGACGGCGACGTCACAGCCGAGGAACGACTTCAGGTCGAGACGGCTATGGCCGCCAGCGAGCAGGTCGCCTGGGAAGTGGAGTCCCTGCGCCGGACCGTAGAACTGCTGCGCGAGATGCCGAAAGCGGCACTGCCTCGCTCCTTTGTCCTGGCCGAAAGCCAAGTCGAGGACGTTCTGCAAGCACGCCGCGCACGGTCGAACCCCTCCCCCGCGGCCGGCGTCCAAGAACCCCCCCCTGAGTCCCCATGGCAGCGCATTCTTGATTATCTGGCTGGCGGAAACCCGCTCTATCGCAACGCGGCGATGGCCGCGGCTGTCCTGTTGCTGATGGTTGTCGTTGCCGATATCTCACTGCCACAGCCCCAGGTCGATACCCTCGCGACCGGTAGCGATCAGCAGTCCGCCCAGTCCGCAACGCCGCAAATCCAGGTGACGCTCGTGGGAGGAACAGCCTCAACCAGCGGAGGCAGCGGTACCGCCGTTCGCGAGGAACAAACAGAAGGCGACATTGGAGTCTTGTCCACTGGGAATAGCCGCTCGGACCAGGAGAGCGAAGAGGTTTCCACACAAGGCACGGCAGAGACCGGCAACCAAACCGGCACGAAGGCAATCCAAACCACGCCTCAGCCTACGCAGCCCTCGGCCGTCTCGACTCCGCCTATCACCTTGGAACCTCCGACAACGGAGAACACATGGTTTTCGCCGCGCTCCCTGCTGAGGTCCGCTCGCGTTGTCCTGGTCTTGGCCGTAATCGCGTTCTGGCTGCTCAGCCGGCGTAGACCCCGAAGCAGCAGTGCCTGAACTGCCCGAAGTCGAAACCTACGTACGCGCGCTCAAACCCCTGCTCGGCGGAAAGACGATCCTCACAGCAGAGGTGCGATGGCCCCGCACCATCGCCGCACCTGATGCTTCCATCTTTCCCGACCTGGTCCGCGGCCGGCGTTTTGCCTCTTTTCGGCGCCGTGGAAAGTACATGCTGTTAGGCCTGGACAGCGGGGAAACGCTCATCGTCCACCTGCGAATGACCGGCGAACTGCGCATTCACGCGCCAGCCGCCCGCGATCAGGAGCTTGGCCAGCCTCAGGTCGCGGGCGCCGCAGATCAGCCAATATCCCCTGCGGACAAGCACACACACGTAATCTTTCTACTGGAAACTGGCGAAGAGTTGCGCTTCCGCGACACGCGCAAGTTTGGCAGAATCTGGCTGGTGACCGACGAGGAGGCCGTCGTCGGCAAGCTCGGCCCGGAGCCGCTTGACGCCGATTTCCTGCCGCAGCTTCTTGAGAATGCCCTGGCCCGCCGCAAAGCAAACATCAAGTCTCTGCTGCTCAACCAGTCTATCGTTGCCGGCGTTGGAAACATCTACGCCGATGAAGCGCTATTCCGCGCACGTATCGACCCGCGTCGCGCCGGCGGCCAGTTGGACGCCAGGGAGATCATGCGGCTTCATCGAGGGCTGCGTGATGTGTTGCAGGCGGGGATAGAGGCCCAGGGTAGTTCGCTGCAGAACTATGCGCCGCCGACAGGGGGCAAGGGCGGCTTTCAAGAGCAGTTCCAAGTGTTTCGCCGCGGCGGCGAACCCTGCTTTCACTGCAATGCGCCCGTCAGTCGTATCGTGCTCGCGCAGCGCAGCACGCACTTCTGCCCCGAATGCCAGAAATAAGAGATCATGTGGAGCCCTGCCAGGGCTTCAATGGGCCGAAATGCCGGCAGATCATTGCCGTCCTGGTGTGTTGCGAAGTTTCGCCTCTGCCAACTCCCGCTCCAGTGCCGCCTTTCGCGCGACTTCAGCCTCCTTCCCTTCGGCCAAAGCACGGTCCCAGCGAGACTGGTATCTGGCGTCGAACGTCGTTCTGCGCGACGGCCCGAAAACGTAGGACGCAGCCGCCCCTATCGCTGCGCCTATAAGCAGTCCAACTACCAGACTCTCGGCTTTACTCACAGCACTTTCCTTCAGAGCTGATTCTGCTCGCAACTCTGGCGCGGCTTACCGCCTCGCCAAGTGGAGTCGACGCTTCCCCGGCCCTAACCAACCCTACCGTCTATGATGGTTACATCCTGGGGCTCCGGGCTGTAGACCTCCGCCAACACCGGCGTCTCTTCCGGCAAAATCCAGCCGGCCAGCACATACACCAGCAACAGCGTGCCTAGACTGCCTACGGCGAAAGCGACCCAAAGCAGCCGGACCAGGTTGGCGTCCAAACCAATTGCCTTGCCAATCGCCCCGCAAACGCCGAATACCAGCCTGTCTTCGCGGCTGCGCTTGAGCGGAATGCTGGCCTTGGCCCTGCGCAGCCCGCTCTTGACCGAATCGCGACTGAACATAGATGACGCCCTCCTTGTCCTCCCTTGCACCTGGTCACGCGCGCCAAGAAATCGACTGCGCCAGGCCTTCCGGCTGTTGAGCAGCAGCAGACCCGTTCCAATCAACAGCGCCGGCCAGAAGAGTAACCTGACCAGGAGCCAAAACATGCCCCACAGCGCTGGCAGTATTCCCAGATTTGCCAGAAGCCACACACCGCCTGCTACGACCAGCAGCAGACCCGCCCGTTCCACATTCCGCTGGTTCAGCTCCAATGTGGCCGGGGCGCGTTCACCCTCACCCGCCGTACCAACCGGGAGCAGCAGCCATAAAGCAGCGTAGGCGAAAAGACCCGCGCCCGCAGTGCCGAGCGTCAAGCCTACCCACAGGATCCGCACAAAAATAGGATCGATGCCGAAACAGTCCCCCAAGCCGCCGCAGACACCCCCGATGAGCTTCTCCTCGGGATGACGGAATAGGCAAGGCGGCCGACTGCTGGCCTTACCGCTCTCGGGTCTGCTTTCTACGGTCTCCACGGCAATGGTCGCTCCCGCAACCGCTGGCTCTGTCACGGAAGCAGGGTTCTCTTGAACCGCTGGACCTGTCGGTTCTGCTGGCTTGTTCGGCGTTGACTCGCTCATGAATTACTCCTTAGGGCAGAGGGCGGAGAAGCCTTCTTCTTCTCCAATGCGTTTGGCGCTCTTGACAACACTCTACGCACGCCTGCCCGGAAAGTTGCAGCTGCCGGCGAGAATACCGCACGCGCCGCGACGTCCTGTAGACCCTCAATCCCCAATCCGCACCTCCTTGCCCTCCGCCTGGCTGCGGTAAATCCCATCGAGGATCGCCTGGACCTGCAATGACTGTTCAGCCGGCACCGGAGACGGAGCGCCATCGGCAATCGCCTGCGCGAAGGCTACACATTCGAGCGTATGCGGCTCCATCTTGTCCTGCGTTCGCTGCAGGAACCGGTTGTAAAACTGCTTCGTCGTGTAGTTCGTTTCCAGAAACTTGGCGCTTGGCCAGTGGCACCCTCCCTCGCTGCCGTAAAGCCAGATCTGCGTGTCCTCATTCATCGTGTCGTGGTGCAGCAGCCAGCTTGTCTCCAGAATCAGGGTCGCGCCGTTGTCGAAGCGGACAAACGCGGCAGCAAAGTCTTCAACGTCAATATCCTGCGGAACAGGGTCGAGTCTCCAGGCGCTGAATGCCCCCTCGCGCAGTGCCAGCGGCGCCTTCGCCACACCGGAGACCGCAACAGGCCGCGGGTTGTCCATCATCCAGAGTGTGAGGTCCAGGATGTGTACGCCCACGTCGATCGTAGGTCCGCCGCCGCTGTGCTTCCTGTAAATGAAACCGGGACGCACCGGCAGATTGGCCCTGCGCAGCATCCAGCTGCGCGCATGGTAGATCTCACCCAGGGCTCCTGTAGCGATTTCAGCTTTCATCGCCTGGGAATCTCCCCGAAATCGGAAATGTTGCGCGGTCATGAGCAGCTTTCCCGCCCGGTCTCGGGCCTCAATCATCCGCCGTATCTCCGCCGGCGTAGGCGCAAGCGGTTTTTCGCATAGAACGTGCTTGCCAGCCTCAAGGGCCCCGATGGCAATCGGCGCATGGTAGCGATTCGGCGTGCACACGTCGATAATGTCTATTTCCGGGTCGCTGAATAGCTCGGCTGGGTCTTGCACCAGGCTGGAAACGCCGTAGAGTGCACCCCACCTTTCCAGCGCTTCCCCCGAAACGTCACACCCGGCTACCACCTCCGCCACCTCTGACGCCGCCCATCCGGGCATGTGGGCCTTTGCAATGCCGCCGACCCCGACAACACCGACTTTAAGCATTCTGGACACACGCTATTCCTTTCGAATTTCCCTGGCGAAACCTTCTGTTCGCGCCGATCATAGCATGTCTGGCTGGCTGGCTCAACAGTCCGGCGCCGCCGTTGCTACTCGGCAAGGGTCTCCCATCTGCGAGCTGCCCTGCGATCTGTCCTCACTACCTCCATGTACACCGCCCGCTGGTCTGGGACCGCAAATCTCAGGCCTTGGGGATTGCAAAGTTGCCTAACAAATGTTATGAATTGTCAGAGTCAACGCTGCTACAGTTCTGCATGCCCACCGAGTCCATCAGGAGAAGAGAACATGCCAAGCATGACAGGCGCCCGCTTCGTCGCCGAAACAGTTCATGGTTACGGAATCTCCCATGTGTTCTTCATGCCCTATATCGGCCCGCGCGCCTTAATGGAGATGGAAAGGCTTGGCATTAAGCGAGTGCAGACCCACGGCGAAAAAGCAGCCGCCTACATGGCCGACGCCTACGCTCGGGTCAGCCGCGGCCCCGCCTTTTGTATGGCCCAGGCCGTCGGTGCCCTCAATCTGGCCGCCGGCCTGCAGGACGCCTATCTGGCCTGTGCGCCGGTCGTTGCCATGACCGGCCGCGAGTTTCTCATCAATCAGAAGCGCCACGCCTACCAGGAAGTCGATCACGTCAATCCCTTCTCAGCTGTCTCTAAGTACAGCGCCTACGTCTCCACGCCCGAGCACCTCCCCGTCTACCTCCGCCAGGCCTTTCGCGTAGCAACGAGCGGTACGCCCGGGCCTGCTCACATCGAGCTGGAAGGGATCGCCGGCCAGGCCGTGATGGAGGAAGAAGCTGAGCTTGAGGTTGTCGTCGAAGAGGCCTTCACCAAGCTCCCGCCCTTTCGCCCCGAAGCGGATCCTTCCCAAATCGAGGCCGCGCTCCAGCTTCTCAGCAGCGCCCAACGTCCGGTCATCGTCGCCGGCGGCGGTGTGACGGCTTCTGATGCCCGCGCCGAACTGATCGAGCTGGCCCAAAAACTTTCCATTCCCGTTGCCACCTCGCTCAACGCCAAAGCGATGTTTCCAAGCGACCACGAACTGGCTGTGGGCGTGCCCGGCTCATACTCCCGCGCCTGCTCCAATCAAGCAGTGCATGAAGCCGACCTCGTCTTCTTTGTCGGTAGCCATGCCGGCGGGCAGGTAACCCACTTCTACCAGATTCCACCCCAGAGCACGCCCATCATCCAGCTCGACATCAACCCGGAGGAAATCGGGCGCAACTATCCGGTCCAAGTGGGTCTGCAAGGCGACGTCAAGAGCACCCTGCGGCGGATGATCGACAGCGCATCGCCCGCCCCAGCGCGTACAGCCTGGATCGCCCGCGTGCAGGAGTTGGTCCAGGGCTGGAAAGACAGCGTTGCCCAGCACGTCAACTCAGACATCTTGCCCATGCGCCCCGAACGCCTCTGCCGTGATCTCTCCGACTACCTGCCGGCCGACGCGATACTTGTCTCCGATACCGGGCACGCCGGCATCTGGACCGGCACAATGTTGGATCTGAAACACCCCGGACAAGACTACATCCGCTGCGCAGGTTCGCTCGGTTGGGGGTTGCCCGCAGCGATCGGCGCCAAGTGCGCCCGGCCAGAACGCCCCGTTCTCTGCTTCACCGGCGATGGCGGAATCTGGTACCACCTCGCCGAAATCGATACAGCGGTCCGCTGCGGCATAAACGCTGTCATACTCGTGAACAACAATCACTCCCTCAATCAGGAACAGAGCGGTGTCGAGGATACTTACGGAGGGCGCACCGCCGGCTCCGACGAGCTCTGGCTGTTCGAGGACGCAGATTTTGCTAGGATCGCCGAATCAATGGGCGCCTTGGGGCTGACAGTCAACAAACACAGCGAGCTCGCCGGTGCACTTGATCAGGCCTTCAATGCGGGAAGACCGGTCGTCGTTGATGTAAAGACCCACGTTGAAGGAATCGCAGACAGAGCTTGGACGCCCTCCTGACCCGGCGTCCCACTCGTTGCTGACAAATCCCAAAGCGAATGTCATCCTCCACGCCCACGGGTGGGAAGGCTCGTTCCCCCTGCCCCGATTGTTTCCTGAAGTGCGACCGTAGGTTTGCTCTGGCCTTTGCCTTTCTGCTAAAATTGACCTGCTTGCGGCACACGCCGGTCCTCCGGCCTGCATGCCCACACGCCTGAATTACGTGCGACAAACCTGTGCTCTTCAGTCTTTTGAACGCAAGCCTATTGAACTGCTTCGCTTCGAAATTGCGAAAGGCTTTCCATGAAAGCAATGCTCTACCTGGATCAGACGACCGAGCCGGTTGCAGTGCTGGATGATATAAGAATCGTCGAATTCGACAGCGACAACCACCCGGCAGGCGAACGGGTTCGAATCTACTACCAGACCGAAAACTTGAACGCATCAAAGACGATGGTCGAACTCCACCGCGACCGCAAAATGACGGTCAAACTGGAGGACGGCCGCTCTGCTTCCGCCCTGATCACCCATGCCAGCCTGGATGCAAAGGGTCAATTTGTTGGCGTGCTGAGGGTGCTCGGCCAGCTGGCCTGACAACAACGCTCTTCCACCCCATTGCAGCGAACACTCAGCCCCGAACGCCGCCGCTGGGCGGGTGATTCTCACCGTTCTGGACAGCTCCTCTACCCAACCCAATTGCCAATATCACATGGCCGCCGAACTGAAGCTGCGCCCGGCACAGGAGGAGATTCTCCGCTACGAAGCTGGGCGTCTTGGCGTCAGCGCAGTGCCCGGAAGCGGCAAGACCTTTACCCTGAGCCGCCTGGCCGCCCAGCTGGTCCAGAGACTGGCAGGCTCCGCGCCCCTCGATAACCGTGAGGTTCTCGTTGTCACCTTCACCAACGCAGCAGTAGAAAACTTTCGCGCCCGCATTAACCAGTTCATCCAAAGCATGCGCCTCCTCCCGGGCGGCTTCCGCGTGCGCACACTCCACAGTCTGGCCCACGACATCGTGCGCGAGCGACCGGGACTGATCGGCCTTTCCGAGAGCTTTGAAATTGTCGACGAACGCACCAGCCAGGAAATGAGACGGCAGGCCGTCAATAGATACCTGCAGGCCCATCCTGATGTGCTCAGCGGGATGATCAAGCCCGAGCACCTCAGCAATCAAAGCGTCCTCAAGCGACATCTCCCTGAACTCGCTCAAGATATCGCTGAAGCAGTCATTCGCAGGGCGAAGGATCTGCGTACCGACGCCGCCGCGCTGGAAAAAGCCTTGAACCGGCAGTCAGGTACCTGGCCGCTGCTCTCGCTCGGCCTGCAAGTATACAAAGACTACCAGAGCGGGCTGGCTGTCCGCGGCGGAGTCGACTTCAATGACCTCATACTGCTGGCGTTGCAGGCGCTTGAAGCCGACGAAAACCTCCTCGCCCGCTTGCAGCAGCGATGGCCCTACGTCCTCGAGGACGAGGCTCAGGACAGCAGCCCCCTTCAAGAACAGATGCTGAGACTGCTGACCGCCGCACACGGCAACTGGGTCCGCGTCGGCGACCCCAATCAGTCCATAAACGCCTCCTTCACCAGCGCTGACCCCAAATACCTGCGTCAATTTGTTTCCAACAAGAACGTCAAAGAACTGCCGCTCCCGAACTCCGGGCGGAGCGCACTGCCTATAATCGATCTGGCAAATCAACTGATCGATTGGGCGCGACTGGAGCATCCGTTCCTCTCTCCCGACATGACGCTGGCGCTCCCCCATATTCTGCCCACCGGCAAGGGCGACCCCCAGGCGAATCCGGCTCCCGGTGACCCATCTGTCTACCTCTACACCCGCGCCCGCACGCCCGATGAAGAGATACGAGATATCCAGAGGAGCCTGCACCGCTGGCTACCTGACAACTCCGACAAGACCGTTGCCGTGCTGGTTCCCTACCACTTTCGGGGCGACGACTTTCGAAAAACCTTTGACCAGGCATCCATTCCCTACAACGACGCTCTTTTGCGCACGAGCAGCACTACGCGCAATGCCATCGATGCCCTGACAACGGTGTTGCGCTTCGTCAGTCAACCTCACAGACCAGATCACATGCAAGACGTCTGGGCGAATGTCTGGTGGCCCAGGCGCACCCAAATGCTTGTCGGATCGCATCCCGGTTTGGCGGCCTACTTGTCCCCTCCCGCAGGTGCCGCCAGCCCAGGGCAGCAAGCCAAAGCCCCCGCAGATGAGACGCCGCAATCGGGGGCCGAAGAGCCGAATCCAGTGCAAACATTTGGCAGAGCGCTGGGCCAATTGCGGCATCCGGAGCGATTCCTGTTTCCAGCGGCAGGCGAAGACTGGGTCAGCAATATCGGCTGGATCGACGACTACCAGGGCTTTCGAACCGTCGTTGAGACGTTTCGTACCGAGCTGCGACGGTGGAGCGAGGCCGCACAGTTGCCGGTCGATGAACTGATTTTGACGCTTGGACAGGACCTATTCGAGGAGCAGGCGGAACTGGCTCTGGCGCACGGCGTTGCTGTCCACCTCGCAAGGCTGGTTCGCGACAGGCCCGACCTCCGCCTGCACGAGATCTGGCAAACATTGAGAGACATCGGGCAAAACAGCGGGCGCTTTCTTCATTTCGTGGAGGATGCATTTGGGTTTAACCCGCCCGCCGGCGAGGTGACAATTGCCACAATGCACGCGGCCAAGGGCCTGGAATGGGATCGCGTCTATCTGACGTCGCTAAGCGAATATGATTTTCCCGGCGGAGGAGACGACGACTACTATCGCGGCGAGCGCTGGTATGTGCGCGACCGCCTCAACCTCACCGCGGAAGCGCTTGCCCAGACCGAGCAGCTTCACATGGGCACGCTGGACGAATTCACCGATGGTCAAGCAACGCGCGCAGCCCGCAGGGAGGTGGCCGCAGAGCGGCTGCGACTTCTCTACGTCGGAATCACCCGCGCCCGCCGGGAGCTTATCCTGACCTACAACACCGGCCGCAATCATGACAGACGGGCCAATCCCCCTGCGCCGGCCTTCACCGCGCTGGAAAAAATCTGGCGACAATCCCAGGCGCAGGCATGAATCCACCTCCCAGTCCAAAACCCACGAAATGCGGATGTTGAATATGGCAGAGTCAACTCTTCCTCTCTCCTATAGTATAGATCTTACGGCAAAGTCCATTTGAACTGCCTTTTCAGCTGATTCCTTCTATGCAGCGATCGAAGATCCAGTACTACTGTGAATCCACCATCGAGGCCTGCTGGCTGGCGGCGCTGGTCGTCACGCCGCTGTTCTTCAATGTCTATTCCAGCCGGGTCTTCGAGCCAGACAAAATCAGTCTCCTGCGTTCCATTGCGCTCGTCATGCTGCTGGCCTACCTGGTGAATTTTCTCGACGGCGGACGGCTCTGGCTGCCGGCATCGGGCGACACCTCGGCCGGCCGCAGCCAGCCGGCAGATGGCAGCGGCGCACAGCTCGCCGTCGGAAGAAAGCAGTTGGCCGGCTTGTGGAAACAGCCTCTGCTACTGCCTTTCGCCCTACTGATTGTCTCCTATGCCATCAGTACCGTTTTCAGCATCTCCCCCTCTGTGAGTTGGTGGGGATCCTATCACCGCCTGCAGGGCGCCTATACCTTTGCCAGCTATCTCATTATCGCCGTCCTGACCGCGGCCCACATGCGCCAACCCTCCCAACTGCGGCGCCTGCAACACGCCATCGTTCTCACCAGCCTACCCATCGCCATCTACGGCGTGATGCAGCATTTTGGGGGGGATCCCTTGCCGTGGGGAGAAGATGTGACAACGCGCGTAGCCGCCAATGCCGGCAACGCCATCTTCCTGGCCGCCTACCTCATTATGGCCTTCTTCCTCACGCTCGAAAGGACAGTCTCAAGCTTTGTATTCCTGCTTCAGAACGGATCACAGGGAGCCGAAGAAGCCGGTGAATCGGGAAATGGGCCTGTTCCTCGACCGGACCATACCCTTGCCGGCATTCTTGCCGGCGGTTGCTACCTCTTCGTCCTCATCGTCCAACTGATCGCAATTTTCTGGACGCAGAGCCGTGGCCCCTGGTTGGGACTGGCCGGCGGCATCTACATCTTCGTGCTTCTGTTCCTGACAGGACTTCGCCCGCGCAACTACCGCACCTGGACGGCAACCTGGGTGGGGCTGGGTGCAGCCGGCGCCGTCCTCCTCGTTCTCCTCAACACCACGGCTATGGGAGCCGGCTTCCGACAGGTCCCCATCTGGGGCCGCTTGGCAGCCATGCTGGATAGCAGCACCGGCACCGGCCGCGTTCGTGTTCTCATCTGGGAGGGCGTCGCCCAACTGGTCGCGCCCCATGAACCATTGACCTTTCCTTCCGGAAAGGATGATTCTCTCAATCCCCTGCGTCCGCTGATCGGCTATGGGCCCGAAGCCATGTGGCTGGCCTATAACAGGTTCTACCAACCTGAGCTCGCCCAATGGGAGGCCCGCAATCGCACGCCGGACCGGTCTCACAACGAGACTTGGGACAGCCTCGCCATCACAGGCGGCCTGGGCTTCCTGGCCAACTCTCTTCTCTTCCTGTCGATCTTCTTCTGGGCGCTCCGCTGGTTGGGGTTGATCCGTTCCCGGCGTGATGTTGCCCTCTTCTTCTCCCTCTCAGTTGGAGGCGGACTACTCCTCAGCATCTCCTTCCTGGCACTCGGTGTCAGCGCCGCTTTCCTCGGAGTAAACTGGCCAACCGGCCTTGTCCTGGGACTGATCGCTTACGTCACACTTGCTGTCTTCATACAGCCCGAGTCACAAACAGCCCCCGACGAACGGCGCCGTCAACTCCTCATCGTCGCCCTCTTTGCCGCCATCATCGCCCACTACGTGGAGATTCACTTCGGGATCGCCATCGCAGCCACGCGCACCTACTTCTGGATTATCGCCGCAGCGCTCCTGGCGTTGGGAATGCGATGGCTCGCACCGGGGTCGCATGTGGCCGACGAGTCGTCCACCCAAACCGGACCGGCCCAGAAACCCGAACGAACCCGAGGAGAACGGCGTGCACCACGTTCTAGGTCCGGACGCAGGCGGCGCCCAGATTACGCCTCCGGATTCATCTCCTTCGCCTCAATCCCGGCAACCGCCCTTACCGACCTTCTTGTTCTCTGGACCGTCCTCTTTCTCTTTGTCAAAGACGTGCAAGGCTCAACCAATGCATTTTCGATCTTTTTTAGAAGCCTGAACATGATTGACACGAGTCAGGGGCAAAGCGGCGCCGCATCCGTATTCTGGCTATTTGTCTTTACGATATTAGTTGCCGCCGTTTTGGGTACCTCAGCGGGCTACTTGCAACAGCCGGTCCCCGGACTCTCCGGGCCGGTATCGAACGCCTCTTCCAGACCAAAGCGCACAGGCGCCGCCGTTGGACCTGGAGGGACCTCAAGCGCCTTGCCATCGTGGATGAAGTCCCTGGGCCTGTACAGCCTGTCCCTGCTTTTGGGCTGGCTCCTGTATGGTCTGCTCTTTTCCCTTCGTCTGCTGCGCAACAGGACCGTCAACGATATCGGCGAATTCCTCGAGCTGGTCGCAGGACACTATAGCTTCTTCACCTGGACCGTTCTGCTCTGGTGCCTCGGCGCAGGCCTTGTGATCGCCTGGCGCCGAAACTTCGACAGGCGCCGCGCGTCCACCGGCCGCACCATTGCCGCGGCGAGCGGAGCACTCCTGGCTACATTCGTTGCCTTTCTTATCGTCAGCAATGTCAACATCGCCCAGGTGCGCGCCGATGTCTATTACAAACAGGGACTGGTCTACGACAATGCGGGCAATTGGGAGATTAGCGCCGACCTCTATAGGCGTGCGCTGGCACTGCGGCCGGCCGAGGACTACTACATGCTATTTTACGGCCGCAGCCTGCTGGCAAAGGCCGCCGAAGCGCCGGTCCAGGGCTCCCACATTCCGCCAGCCGATCTCGCTCTGCCTGACGCTCTCGGCATAAAGGGTTCCGACTTTCAGCAGATGGGCAAGGAAGACCTGCTGCGATACGCCGAGGTTGTCTTGAAAAGGGCCCAGGTTGTTAACCCACTCAACACCGATCACGCCGCCAATCTGGCCCGCCTTTACCGAAGCTGGTCTGATCTGGTTAATGATCCGCAATCCCGCCTGAATACCCTTGAAGGCAGCCTGCAGCACTACGAGGCGGCCTTGACGCTCAGCCCCAATGCCGCCCATCTCTGGAATGAGAAGGCCACTTCCCTCGCATTGCTGGAAAGGTATGAGGAATCGGAAGAGACCCTGCTGCACAGTCTCTCCCTCGACAATCGCTATGCGGCCACGTACTTGCACTTGGCAGAACTTTACATGCGGATGGACCGCGTCGATAAGGCGGTGGAGACTCTGCGCCGCGGTCTGGAAAACCTGCCGGGCAACCCGCACCTCCTCAGCCAGTTGGGCGTGGCGCAATCCCAGGCCGGCGATCTCGAAGGAGCCCTGGCAACCAATCTGCAGCTCGTCGAAATAGACCAGAACAGCCTGCGAACACTGCGCAACCTGCTCATTCTCTACGACGAGCTTGGCCGCCATGAAGCGGCCATGCTCTGGGCAGACCGCTTCGTTGACTTGCTCGCAAATGGCAACGCGGAGCTGGGCGAAAACGCCGACATCTACAACTTGCTGGCCGACGTGTATCATGAAAACGGAAGACTGAACGACGCCGCTGCAATACTGCAAATACTATTCGACCTGGCGCCCGAAAATTTTCGAACGCCCCTGAGGTTGGCGGATCTCCAGAGAGAGTTGGGCAACATCGAGCGGGCCCTTCACTTCGGTCAGCAGGCTCTGGCGCTCGCGCCCGAAAGCAGGAAGCCGGACATCCAGGCCTTCATAGACTCCCTTAAGTAACATCGCTTTCACCAGCAATCGAGTACCAGTGTGAGCCCCTTTCTCTTGATGGCCGCCAGCGCCCTCATAATCGCCATCGGCGGTACACCGTTGGTCCGCCTGGCCGCCCTGAGGCTGCGAATCCTCGACCAGCCGGCCGGCCGCAAGATCCACACCGCGCCTGTGCCTCTCATGGGAGGCGCTGCCATCTACTTCGCCTTCATCGCCGCCCTGGCCTTCTGGGGCGATCGCAGCTACATCAACGAGGTCGTCGGCATCTTTGTCGGCGCCACACTTGTTAGTCTGGCCGGCGCCTTGGACGACAGGCGCGGCATGAAGAGCTACCTGAAGCTGGCCATCCAGCTCGCCGCCGCCGCTGTCCTCGTGATCAGCGGTGTCCAGGTCCGCCTTTTCCATAACGTTTTGGACATCGTTCTGACCCTCCTCTGGGTCATCGGAATAACCAATGCCTTCAATCTACTCGACAATATGGATGGCCTCTCGAGCGGAGTCGCCACCATTGCCTCCGCCTTTTTTACCCTCCTCGCCGCCATGAGCGGCCAATACCTGGTCGGTACAATGGCCGCCGCCCTCTGCGGCGCCTGCATGGGCTTTCTGGTCTATAACTGGAATCCGGCCCGCGTCTTTATGGGCGATACCGGCAGCCTCTTCCTCGGCTTCCTGCTGGCCGCCGTCGCCATAAAACTGCGTTTCCCCATGAACAGCGCCAGCATTACCTGGATGATTCCGGTCTTCATCCTGGCGCTGCCGATCTTCGACACGACCTTGGTCTTCTTCAGCCGCCTCCGACGCGGCAAGAATCCTCTCACCACCCCCGGCAAGGACCACGTCAGCCACCGCCTCGCCCTCGTAACAGGCAGCCAGCGCGAATCTGTGCTAATCTGTTATCTCATCGCCGGTGCAACCGGGCTGGCTTCCGTTTTCCTGACCCAGGCCAACCTTCAAGAGGCCCTCGCCGTCGCCCTGGCCATCCTCCTCTTGGCACTCTACGCCCTCTGGAGGCTCGAAAAGCTGACCGCCGAACACGAGGCTGCTGCGTCTACCACATCACCCGAACATTGACACCCAGGAAAGGAAATCATCTTGACAAGGCCGAACACCAGAATATGGCTTTCATCTCGTTCATGCACCCGCGCTCTGTTCGTCCCCCCTGTTCCTCCCCACCTGCGCCGACGCGGCCTACGATTCCGTCTCCTCGCAATGCTCCTGCTTGCCGCGCTCGCCCTGTCAGCCTGCCGCGAATCCCCAGAACCGGCGAACGAGCCAAGTGAGGCCGGGGCCGGCGCAGCCTCTACACCTGGGCCAGTTGAGGCCGGGACCGGCGCAGCCTCTACACCTGAGCCAGTTGAGGCCGGGACGGGCGCGGCCTCTGCACTCGAACCGGTTGAACGCAACAACATGTATGATGCAGCCCCCGAGATGACCATCGATCCACAAGCCGAGTACTTCGCTACTTTCAAGACAGACAAAGGCGACATGCGCGTACGCCTCTTCGCCGACCACGCGCCCGTAACCGTCAACAATTTTATCTTCCTCGCCCGTGAAGGCTACTACAACGACACCCACTTCCATCGCGTGCTCGAAAACTTCATGGCCCAGGGCGGTGACCCAACCGGCAGCGGCGCCGGCGGGCCGGGTTACCAGTTTCAGGACGAAATCGTTCCCAGCTTGCAATTCGACCGCGCCGGCCTCCTGGCGATGGCCAATGCCGGACCAGATACAAACGGCAGCCAGTTCTTCATTACCTTCGCCGAGACCCCCTGGCTCAACGGCAACCATACCATCTTCGGCGAGGTCGTGGAGGGTACCGATGTTCTGTTCTCTCTCACGATCAGGGACCCGGCGGCTGGAGGGGCATCCGAGTTTCCCGGCGATCTGCTGATGACCATTGAAATCGAACAAGCTGAGCAATAGCCCGCAACGGCGCCAGCTTGTCGAGATTGTCTTCTGAAATCCCCCTGAGACCCTTGGTCAGGGGTAAGGGACGACCGACTCGGAATTCTGCTCATGGGCCGTACCCGAAGTGAAGGGTTTTGGCGGAACGCGCTGAACTGGATGACCGGCGGCGAAGCAGCCGTGACAACCGGCGAGGAGACCTCGGAGGCCGTCACGCCGCGCAGTTCCCTGCACCTGGTGTGGCAGGTCGGCGCGCTGCTCGCTATCACCGCCGGCTCCATCTGGCTTGCCCTCAACGACGAACTGGTCCAGCGTTTCAGCCACTGGGGCTACGCCAGCAGCTTTCTGATCAGCCTGATCTCCAACGCCACCGTCATTCTGCCCGCCCCCGGCCTGGCCGTTGTGCTCTCCCTGGGAGCCAGTCTCAATCCCTTACTGCTCGGGATCGTAGCCGGCTTCGGCAGCGGACTGGGCGAACTGACAGGCTATCTGGCAGGTGCGACCGGCAGCGAAATGTTTCGTCAGCGCGGCGTAGATTCCAGACTCCACAGACTGACGACCCGCTATACCATGCCCGTACTCTTTATCCTGGCGATTATACCTACCCCCCTCTTTGATGTCGCGGGAATCCTGGCAGGTGCAATTCGGTATCCTATCCACCGCTTTCTATTGCCTGTGATCAGCGGCAAGATAATTAAGCACGTCCTCGTCGCCTATCTCGGCGCCGAGTCAATTCCTCTGATACGTTCCATGCTCGGCTTCTGATTCCCGTTTCTCGCGCCAGTGACCCGCCCAAACCACCGCATCGCCTGGCTTACAGAGGCCGCGCCATTCCGGCCACCCCGCTCCCTTCGGCTGCCTGGCGAATCGTAAACATCTCGATTGGCCAGTTTCTCCCGAACCCTTGCAGGAGACCACAATTCTGAAGTACGATAATACGACACGCGCCCCGCGCATCACCGCGACTACCCTGCAAACTGCTCCTTAACAGGATAATGGCAGACTTTCTCAGTCTGAAGCCCTGCCCGTCGCGCAGGAATCCCGGCGCCCCCACTCCCTGACTTGGACTTTCATTACCCTCGACAACCCAAAACCCCCGCGACCGACCCGGACAGCGCAACGTATCTTATTCCAAACCTGCTCAGCCCTACCAAAACCTTTCCGGTACCTCCCGAGAGTCGAGCAGGAAGAATACTTCATTTCGTGACAAACCGCGACCAACAAGCCGCCTCAATGAGACCCGAAGGCTCTGCCCTATGGCCGTGCCGGCGGTTCGCCCAAGAGTCCAGCCCGCCCCTCTACCGATTATCCTCCGCTTGAAGAGCGAACCCCATGAGAAATCAAGGACGAACAACGAAAACTGACCAATTTACCGATATCCCCTGCAAAAGCCGGCCGCGCACGCTATACTAAGACCATGACCTTCGCGACCAACGCTCTCACCGCCGGAATAGACAACGTGACCGGCACAGAACATCGCCCGGTCGCCGGCAACAACAGCTTGGTCCTTCCGCGGCACGAAGGGCCAAAACGACCCGTTCATGACGAAAAATGATGAAAGGTGCCGAGAGAAGCGAGAATCCCGCGCAAATGGCTTTCAAATGTGCTACGCTGATATCAACAACCGGCCGAAGCAACAAGGAACAAGAAACTGAGAACCAGGAGCGAAGACCGTAGATGCCCCGACAAGAACCATCAGGCATCCGAGCATCCGCTGCCAGGAGACAGCCGCTCCTGCCGTCTCCAACCGCCGGAAAAAAGTACTTGACCCGACTTGACAGGACCTGACCGGACGCAACGCGGCCCTTCGTGTGAATTCGTGTCCTTCGTGGATCGCCAGGCTGTTGCAGGCGCCATCTATCAGCACACCTGGCGGCCGAGCAACGCCACTTCAACCAAGAGACTTAACGAATACACCAAAAACTAGGAACTCAAAACGCAAATCGAGAAAAGCATCCCTCTCCAGAAAAAAATATCGGTCGACATTTGCCGACTTTGGTCGACTTTGGTCGACATATGTCGACTTTTCACGCCAATAACGGAAGGATCGCGGTCCCGTAAGCCAAAGGATTCAGAAGGTCACGGTGTGAGATTCACACACGCAAACGATGGGACCAACAACCAGAAGAATCAGGACGCATCTGACAGGTTGAGAAAACTGTAATACTCGGTTTCATAAGGGAAATCGTTTAGTTCTTGGTTATTGGGGACGGGAAGCCGGGCGTTAGATGCGGCACGACGAATGGAGACACGATGGACGCGAAGAAGCCGAAAGGGCTGTACCTGCTGAGCGAGAGCGCGTTTGCCCGCATATACGGTGCGGACACGCGGCGCGAGATCGAAGCACAGGTGGAGATGGTCGCGCCGCTGCAGACCGCGGAAATGATCGCACGCGATCCCGCCGCGCTGGCGGACGTACAGCTGGTCTTTTCCGGCTGGGGCATGGCGCGCGTGGACGAAGCCTTTCTCGAAGCCGCGCCTGACCTGGAGGCGATCTTCTACGCCGCCGGCACGGTGCGCTATTTTGTGACCGACGCACTGTGGGAGCGGGGCGTGCGGCTGACGAGCGGATACGGCGCCAATGCCGAGTTTGTGGCGCCGTACACGCTGGCGCAGATCATCCTCAGCTTGAAACGGACCTGGTACTTTGCGGACAAGGTGCGGCGCGAGGAAAGCTACGATCCAGATGAGAAGGAGGCGCTGCCGGGCCTCTTCACGGGCGTGGTCGGCCTGATCTCGCTGGGGCAGGTTGGCCGGCGGGTGGCGGCGCTGCTGCGCGATACACTGCCGCTGCGCGTGCTGGCGTATGACCCCTACCTGACGGCAGAGACGGCCGCGGCATTGGGCGTGGAACAGGTCGGGCTGGAGGAGCTGTTCCGGCGCTGTGACGTGGTGTCGCTGCACACGCCGTGGCTGCCGGAGACGGAGGGCATGATCCGGGGCGCACACCTGGCCGCGATGAAAGCGAACGCGACCTTTATCAACACCGCGCGCGGCGCGGTCGTGAACGAGCCGGAGATGATCGCGGCGCTCGAACAACGCCCGGACCTGTACGCGCTGCTCGATGTTACCTACCCGGAGCCGCCCGCGCCCGGTTCGCCGCTCTACAGCCTGCCCAACGTGCTGCTGACCCCGCATATTGCCGGCGCGCACAACAGCGAATGTCTGCGCATGGGCCGTTTGATGGCGGCGGAGCTGCGCCGTTACCTCGCGGACGCGCGCTTGGAGTACGAGATCACGCGGGAGATGCTGCCGCTGCTGGCCTGAAGCGCAACTCGTCCCGATAGTGCGGCCGCGGGCCGGGGATGAAAGGCACACTCCACGTGCTGCCGGCCGCGAACTGACAGCCATGGCCCAAATCCGTCAACAGAGCCACGCCGACCCGGACAGTCCGCGCGCCGTTCTTGCGCTGACAATCCGGCCCTGGGCGCGCGTCGCGGTGAACGAACGGGTGCGGCTGGTGTTGGGGGACAGCGAGTGTGCCGCGCGCGCCGCGATCTGGGTGGAGATCGGCTATGGGTTGCAGGAGGCGCCGCTGACCTGTGTGCGGCATATCCTGGAGGCGGAGGCGTGGCACTGCGCCGAG
>DAOUHX010000336.1:0-2390 GCA_034428395.1 Caldilineaceae bacterium | reverse complement strand
TTCGCCTTCGCCGCTGAAGCGGACCGGCGGGGATACGATTTCCACACCTGCGGCTTTGAGCCGTTCGTAGGTTGCGGGCACGTCTTCGACGCCGAAGCAGAAGTGTGCGCTCGGCACGTGGTGGATCGGGCTACGTCCGGTAGGGCTCTCCGGGTTGATCCACTCGATCAGGTCGAAGGTGAAACCATGTTCGGTGCTGCGGGTGTGGCCGTTGACGCCGCCGGGCGGGCGCAGCCGGTACTCGCGCATATGCACGTTGTCGATTCTGGTCATTTCATCGATCGGGCCACCGTTGTGCTCCTCCGGCGATACGACCTCCAACCCCAGGATGTCGCGGTAGAATTTGAGCGACGCTTCCAAGTCGCTGACCATGACTGCGACATGATCCATCGTTATTTTGGCCATCGTTTTCTCCTTTTCGGGGAACGCAGCCGTCCCCCTGTAGAACGATAATGTGAAGTGCTTGTATTGATTGTGTCGGAGCGGATTGTCCGTAGCAGCCGGGCCTATTGCTATCCGGCGGGCCGGTTCAGGCGGTGCTCCAACTATAGTCGTGCGGCTCCTGCACACCGGTGCCGATCTCATTAAGCTCGAGCAGATTGCCGTCCGGGTCGTAGAAGAAGAGGACGTGCCATTCGCCCTCGCCGGAAAAGCGGACCGGCGGCGAGACGATTTCAACGCCTGCAGCTTTGAGCCGTTCGTAGGTGGCGGGCACATCCTCGACGCCGAAACAGAAGTGGGCGCTGGGCACGTGATGGATCGGCTGCCGGCCCGTCGGGCTCTTGGGGCTGACCCACTCGATCAGGTCGAAGGTGAAGCCGAAGCCGGGGTTGGCCGTATGGCCGTTGACGCCGCCGGGCGTGCGCATGCGGTATTCGCGCACGTGGGTGTCCTTCATGGCCGTCATTTCATCAACGGGTCCGCCGCCGTGCTCCTCGGGCGTAACAACCTCAAGGCCCAGGATGTCGCGGTAGAATTTCAGGGACCTGTCGAGGTCGCTGACCATGACGGCGACGTGGTCCATCGTTATGCGGCCCATTGAAAGCCTCCTCAGTGTGATCGTGTTCCTGCCCGAACGGGAGGGTCAGGAGATCTGTTGACTATGAAAAAAGGGGAGGCAGAGAGCCTCCCCCTGCGTTGGATTCACGCTCGGTGCGCGGACCTTACTCTTCGGCCTGGATGGCGTTGATCTTGGCGACCATGTTGTCGGTCGCTTCTTCGATCGAGCTGTCGCCCAAGAGCATCAGTTCGAGTTCTTCGGTGAAGGCGCGCTGCACTTCTGTCGGCTTTGAGCCCCAGTGTTCTGGCACGAAGGTGTCGCCATAGGTGAACGGCTTCGTCATGAACTCCAGCTGGACGGGGTCGGTCACGAATTTGGCCGCGTTTTCGGCGAACTTGTAGGGGATAGGAATCAATTTGATCATCGCCGTAATGGCCTGTTCATCCCAGACGTAGAAGGAGATGAAGTCCCAGGCCTCGTCGACGTAAGGTGTGTTGACCGGAATCGAGAAGGGATGGGACTGGCCGGTGCTGATGCGTTCGCCGCCGGTCATGATGGGCCAAAGGGCCATGGTGGCATCCATCGTATAGTCCTGGGTATTCGGGCCCCACGAATCCCAGTCGGTGAGGACGGCGGCGACCATCCCGATTTTGTCGCTGGCGAAGATGCGCTCGCCGAGCAGCTGGCGTTCCGCCGGCGAAGGTGAGATGCCGGATTCGAGAAGCCAGTCGACCGAATAGGTGAAGGCTTCACGCGCTTCATCGGAATTCAAGAGACATTGGGTCTCGTCTTCGTTGAACAGCGAGCCGCCGTTCGACATGATGAGGTCAAGGTAGACCATATTGGGCGGGGTTGCTGCGCCCCAAATGTCGGGCGGGTCGGCGATGGCCTTGGCAGCGGCGTCCATCTCGTCCATGGTCCAGTCGTCGTAGCGGGGCAGCTCGACACCGTTCTCTTCGAAGAGCCGGATGTTGTAGGCGAGGCCGCGCGGGACGGCTCCATGTGAGGGCACGCCGTAGGCATTGCCCTGCCAGCCGGCCCAGACCCAAGGGCTGCCGACCAATCCGTCTACGTCGACGCCGTCCCTTTCGATCAGCCCATCAAATTCGGCGAAGATTTCGCGCTGCACAAGCATAGGGAAGAAAGGGGCCTGAACCCACAATACTTCGGGCGCGGTCCCGCCCGCGAACTGGGTCAGCATCTTCTCTGCGTATCCTGTCCAAGGGCTGACGGCCATCTCCACCTGGGTTTCGTGGGAGGAGTTGTAGAGGTCGAGCACGTCTCCAAAGATGTCGCCCCAGGCCATGAATCTGAGGGTTACAGCCTCCTCCATTGCGGAGTCGTCCGCCATCTCCCCGTCTGAGCCGCCATCGGGAGCGCCGCCTGGTGC
>DAOUHX010000335.1:0-8295 GCA_034428395.1 Caldilineaceae bacterium | reverse complement strand
TCGGGCGGTGAACAGCAGCGGGTGGCGATCGCGGTCTCGCTGGCCAACAGGCCGGCGCTGCTACTGGCGGACGAGCCGACGGGTGAGGTGGACACGGCGACGGCGCTGACGATCTACGCGACGCTGCGCACGCTCAACGAGGAGTTGGGGTTGACGACGATCATCGTGAGCCACGACCCGACGATCGCGCGCCACGTGGACCGGGTGGTGGCGATCCGGGATGGGATGCTGGCGAGCGAGACGCGGCGACAGGTGCGCACGGTGGAACGGTTCGACGAAGAGGCGCTCAACTCCGGCGGCGAGGGGATCGTCGAGGAGGAGGAGGAACACTTCGAGGAGCTGGTGGTGCTGGACAGCTCCGGGCGTCTGCAGATCCCGAAGGACGTGCTGCAGCAGTTTTCGATCCACGGGCGTGCGCTTATGGACATCACAGACGAGGGCATTCTGATCCGGCCGGTGGAGAGCGAGAATGCAGAAGCGCCGGAGCTTGTGGCGCAGGAACAGGCCGCGGCGGGCCGGTTGCGCCAGACGGGCGCGATCGGCGGCTTTTTCAGCCGTTTTCGGCGGAAAGGCAGGGAGTAGGAATAAGTGGTCAGTGGCCGGTGGTCAGTGGTCGGTGGCCGGTGGCCGGTTGTCAGTGGCCAGTTGTCAGTGGCCAGTTGTCAGTGGTCAGTGGCCGGTGGCCGGATACTGCGGCAGGGGGAGGAGCGCTTCCGCGACGGAAATAGTTGTCGTGGGGACTGGATAACGGAAACGTAGATGGAAGAGAATCTTTACCCGAACACGGCGATCGAAACGGAAGATGTGTGGCGCGTCTATAAAACGGGCAGCCTTGAGGTGGCGGCGCTGAAAGGGGTCAACCTGCAGGTTGCGCAGGGGACGTTTGCGGCGTTGAAGGGCCGCTCGGGCAGCGGCAAGACGACTTTGCTGAACTGCATCGGCGGGCTGGACTCGCCGACGCAGGGCAAGATCCGCATCTTCGGCGAAGAGATACACGCCTGGAACGAACGGCGGCTGACGCGCTGGCGGCGGGACCAGGTCGGCTTTATCTTCCAGTCTTTCGGGCTGCTGCCGAGCCTGTCGGCGTTTGAGAACGTGGAGCTGATCCTGCGCATGTCGGGCGTGAAGAGCAAGGAGCGGCAGGAGAAGGCGATGACCTGCCTGGAGCTGGTGGGGCTGACGCGCTGGATGGCGCACCGGCCGTTTGAGCTGTCAGGCGGGCAGCAGCAGCGGGTGGCGATTGCGCGGGCGCTGGCGAACGACCCCAAGCTGATTTTAGCGGATGAGCCGACCGGCGAGCTGGATAGCACGACGGCGCGGGAGATCCTGGGCCTGTTCCAGCAGATCGTGCGCGAGCAGAAGGTCACCTTTCTGATCGTGACCCACGACAGCCTCGTGGACGACTACGTCGACTATGTGCTCTATCTGAAGGACGGACAGATCGATATCGAGGGCGCGCATAACGGCCACGCGTTGCCTGCCGTCAGCAGTGCCGCGCCGATGAACGCGGCGCCAGCGACTAACGACCGGTGACCGGCTTCGAGCAAGCCTCAAGCCGCCGGGACCCTTCATCCCGGATCGAGAAAGCCCGATGAAAACGATCATCCTGGAAAAACCGGGATCGCTGCACCTGACGGAAACGGTGCCGCCGGCAGAACCGGGGCCGGGCGAGGCGCTGGTGCGTGTGCAGCGGGTTGGCATCTGCGGGACCGATCTGCACGCGTTCCGCGGGCGGCAACCCTACTTCAGCTATCCCCGCATCCTCGGCCATGAGCTGGGCGTCGAGATCGTGGCGCTCGATCCGCAGACGGAGAGCAATCTGCGCGTGGGCGACCTGTGCGCAATCGAGCCGTATCTGAACTGCGGCGCGTGCAGCGCCTGTCGCCGCGGGCGCATCAACTGCTGCTCGGAGCTGCAGGTGCTGGGCGTGCACACGGACGGGGGAATGCGGGAGTTGATCACGGTTCCGGTCGAGAAGCTGCACCGCTCGGAGACGTTGCCGGCGGAGCACCTGGCGCTGGTGGAGACGCTGTGCATCGGCGCGCATGCGGTGGAGCGGGCGAGCCTGGAGCCGGAGCAGTCTGCGCTGGTGATCGGCGCGGGGCCGATCGGGTTGACCGCGGTGGCGTTTGCGCGGCTGGCGGGGGCCGATGTGGCGGTGATGGAGATCGACGAGAACCGGATGCGCTTTGTGCAGGAGCACCTGGGGGTGGAGCATCTGATCGACGGGCGCGAAGACGCGGAGGCGCAGCTGCGGGCGGTGTTCGGGGGCGAGCTGCCGCTGACGGTCTTCGACGCGACCGGCAATGCGCGCTCGATGATGAAGGCTTTGGAGCTGATCGAGCAGGGCGGAAGCGTTGTCTTCATCAGCCTGGTACAAGATGAGATCAGCTTTCCCGACCCGGAGTTCCACCGCCGCGAGACGACGCTGATCAGCAGCCGCAACGCCACGAGCGCCGACTTTGCGCGCGTGGTGCGGACGCTGGAGACGGGGGCGATCGATCTGGCACCCTGGCTCACGCACAGCGCGCGGCCGGAGACGCTGGTGAACGAGTTCCCCGGCTGGCTGCAACCGGAGAGCCAGGTGGTCAAGGCGATGCTGCATTTCTGACTGCGGTCTATGCGAACGCTGGACTGCAGCCCCATTTTCACTTTCCACACAGACAAACGAGCAAAGGAAGGGAACGTGTCGACAGAAGAGAGGAAGCTGCGCCATGCCGTGGTCGGCATGGGCGCGGGGATTTTCCGTTCGCATTCGATGGGGCTTGGTCTTGAGGACGTAGAGATTGTTGGCGGCTCGGACGTGGCGCCGGAGCCGGGGCAGGAGCGGGCCGAGGAGTGGGGCTGTCCCTTTTTCCCGGACCACCGGCAGATGCTGGCGGAGACGCGGCCGGAGGTGACGGTTGTAATCACGCCGCACCCGTTTCACGCGCCGATCGCGATCGATGCCCTCAACGCGGGCAGCCACGTGCTGGTGGAGAAACCGATCGCGACACAGGTGAAGGACGCGGACGCCATGATCGCGGCGGCGCGGGCGAACGGACGCGTGCTGGCGGTCAACTACCAATACCGGCAACTGCCGCACGTGCGGGCGATGAAACGGCTGATCGACGGCGGGCAGCTGGGGCGGATCCAGCGGGTGACGGGCGTCTTTCCGTGGATGCGGACCGCGGCCTACTACCGACGCGGCGGCTGGCGCGGCACGTGGAAGGGGGAGGGCGGCGGTGTGCTGATGAACCAGGCGCCGCACGACCTGGACCTGCTCTGCCACCTGGTGGGCATGCCGCAGAAGGTCTACGCGGCGACATGCACGCGGCTGCACGCGATCCAGACCGAGGATACGGCGACCGCGCTGCTGGCGTGGCCGGAGGATGCGCAGGGGACGATCTATTTCAGCACGACCGAGAGCGGCCCGCGCTGGCTGGAGGTCTCGGGCACGGGCGGGAAGATCGTGATGCACGCCGACCGCATCGAGTACGAGCGCTACGAGACCGATTTGCGACAGCTGATCACCGACAGCGAGGAGGCCTTTGTGCGCCTGCAGGCGGAAGCGGCCGACGCGGGCATCGAAGATGAGCCGGAGATGCACGGGCACGAAGCGGTCTACCGGGACTTCCACCGCGCAATCCGGGAAGGCGGCGAGCCGCGCTGCAACGGCGAGGAGGGCCGCATGTCGCTGGAGCTGTCGAATGCGATGATCTACAGCGGCGCGACGGGTGAGGCGGTGGACCTGCCGCTGGACCGGGAGGCGTACAGTGAACTGCTGGAGCGGCTGCAGGCGGAGGAGTGAGGAGGATGTTTAGCGAGACCAATGCGGGGCGACCTGTATCAATGCGAGGGAAGTGACTGGGACTCTTTCACAGCCTGTCGGAGATATGGTATATTGCGGGTACAACGGATGTGGATGGCCCGCTCCGGAGGTGCAACGGTGCATCAGGAGCCGGAGAGCGCTTCCGGGAAGAGGCCGCGTGAGACAATGACGCGCAACGCGCCGCCGATGCCGAGACAGGTCGATTCAGACAGACGGAAATTGTTCGGAATATGCGGCGCAGAAGAATGGAAGGGCCCCGGTGGGAACGAATACCGGGGCTTTTTGGTCAGTGGGGACAGCGCGCAGGACAAAGAGGAGGGACGAACGATGAAGATCGATCGCCGGAAATTCCTGGAGCAGGGTTACCTGGTCTTGCGGGAGGTGATCGCGCGCGAACAGTTGGAACAGCTGCGGCGGGACTTCGAGGTGCTGGTGGGAAAGCAGCGCCGCATCTGGGCGCAGGAGCGCGGGCCGGATGACCCGCCCGGCGGCGCGTGGGAGACGCAGCCGCAGCCGCGGCTGGGCTCGTACCATCAGTTGATCGACGAGGGGACGGCGAGCACGGTGGAGGTCTGGCTGCAGGAGAGCACGCTGGGCGTGAGCCGGCAGCTGTTCAGCGCGCCGGAGACGGTGGGGATGGCGGGGATGATGCTGATGTGCAGCCCGGTACGCGATCATGGGCCGGCGCGCTGGCATCGCGATGTGCACCCGATCGATATGGCGCCGCTGTCCGGCCTGCAGAAGGATTTGGTGGAAAACGGGCCCAAGTATCTGCAGTGGAACATCCCACTGTATGACGACGATGTGCTGTGGGTGGTGCCGGGCAGCCACCGCCGTATCAACACCGAGACGGAAGACCGGGAACTGTTGGCCGACCCGCGGCAGCCGCTGACCGGCGGCATCCCGGTCGAGCTGAAGGCGGGCGACGGCGTTGTCTACGTCAACTATATTCTGCACTGGGGGAGCAACTACAGCGCCAAGATCCGGCGCACGATCCACGGCGGCCATACGATTTTTCCCTACTACCCGGACATGTCGTTCAGCGAGCATCTGCCGGCGGAGGCGCGGGCGCTGTTCAGGCAGTGGGACAGGCGGAGCGCGGCGCTGCAGGACTGGACCGAGGCGGCACTGCGCGCGGTGCTGAAGGGTGATGTAGCGGCGTACGATAAGGCGCTGGAGGCGCTGCAGCCTGGTGTGGGCGAGGCCGGCAAGATGGTGCTGTCGATCTATCTGTGCAAGGCGGCGCTGCACATGCAGGTCGTGAAGCATCATGGCGCGCAGACGAACGGCGCGGCCGACCCGCTGGCCGGCATCACGCAGGACTACCGCAGCCGCGCGTTGAGACCGCACTCGATTTCGATCAACTGGGGGCCGCAGTTCGCTGAACGCTTCACGGTGGAGGAGGCGGCGGCGCTGCACAGCCGTTTTGCCACGCTGGACAGAAAGCTGCAGGCGGAGGAGGAGCATTTCGCGCCTAGCTTTCAGTCCAGCCCGATGCGTTATTTTTTCAACGAGATGCCGGCGAATTTCGGACTGAAAGAGTTCATCGCCAGCTGGAACTGACGCTGATCTGGGTCAGGGCGCGACAGATGCAGCCGGCCCAGGCCAAATCCCAAAAACTCGATTGCTGGCCATTGGGGTCCTTGCGCTTCCAGACCGGCGCGGAGTTTGGCTTCAGACACCCGGGTGGGCCAGTAGAGTCAAATGCCAGGGCCTTTTGTTCGGTGAGGGCAACGGGCAGGACAAAGAGGAGGGAGGAAGGATGCAGGTGAATCGCCAGCAGTTTATGGAGCAGGGCTACCTGGTTGTGCCTGAGGTGATTCCGCCGGAGCGGTTGGAGCAGCTGCGCGCCGACTTCGAAACGCTGGTGGACAGACAGCGGCGCATCTGGGCGCAGGAGCGGGGACAGGATGACCCGCCGGGCGGCGCCTGGGAAACGCGGGCTCAGCCGCGGCTGAGCCCGTACGAGCCGCTGATCGACGAGAAGACGGCGAGCACGGTCGAGGTCTGGCTGCAGGAGAATACACTGGGGGTGAGCCGGCAGCTGATGTGCGTGCCGGAGGCGACGTCGGTCGCGGGGATGACGCTGATGTGCAACCCTGTGCGCGATCACGGGCCGGCGCCGTGGCATCGCGATGTTCACCCGATCGACATGGCGCCGATGTCGGGCCTGCAGAATGATCTGCTGGAGAACGGGCCCAGAGTTCTGCAGTGGAATATTCCGCTGTACGACGACGATGTGCTGTGGATCGTGCCGGGCAGCCACCGGCGGCTGAACACCGAAACGGAGGACCGGGAACTGCTGGCGGACCCGTGCAAGCCTCTGACCGGCGGCATTCCGGTCGAGCTGAAGGCCGGCGACGGGGTCGTGTACGTCAACTATCTGCTCCACTGGGGAAGCAACTACAGCACCAGGATCCGCCGCACGATCCACGGCGGCCATTCGATCTTCCCCCACTTCCCGGATCTGTCGTTCAGCGACTATCTTTCGCCGCAAGGACGGACGCAGTTCAGGGCGTGGCAGAAGCTGGGCGCGGAACAGCAGGACTTGACCGAGGCGGCGCTGCGGGCGGTGCTTGACGGCGATGCGGGCGCGTACGACAGCACGCTGGAGGCGCTACAACCGGGCGTGGGCGAGGACGGCAAGATGTTGCTGTCGATATATCTGTGCAAGGCCGCGCTGCATATGCTGGTTGTGAAGCACGACAACGCAGCCGCGGCCGCGAACGGCTCGTCCGGCCCGCTGGCGGATATCAGCGAGGCCCTCCGCAGAAGCGCGCTCAACCCGCACGCGATCTCGATCAACTGGGGGCCCCAGTTCGCCGACCGCTTCACGCTGGAGGAGACGACCGCGCTGCTAAGGCGCTTCGCGACGCTGGACAGGAAACTGCAGGCGGATGAAGAGCATTTCTCGCCCGGCTACCAGTCCGGTCCGATGCGCTACTTCTTCAACGAGATGCCGGCCGACTTTGGGCTCAACGACTTTATCGCCAGCTGGAATTGACTTTGGCCCTCGCCAACGCTCAGCGGTTGCGTCCGGCGCGGGCCAAAATCCCAAACCCGCGTCTCACAACTCGCTCTCGAGCCATCTGGACCCTTGGGCTTCCAGTTGGGCGCGCAAATCCTTCTCCAAGCGCCCGATCATGCCGCCGGGGCTGAATGCCGCGTTGCCGGCGTCCGCGATCAGGTTGTGGCCGGTGATGGCGACCGACTCGTCTGAGGCCAAAAACAACATGACCTCGGCCACCTGTTCGGGCAACGCAGGGCTGCCCATCGGGTAGGCAAATTTCTGCGTGCGAACCGCGGCCGGGTTGTTGGCGAGCATCTCGTACTTCTTTTCGGTCAGCATACGCGCGGGCGTGAGCGTGTTGGCGCGGATGCCGTCAGGGCCGTAGGTGATCGCCAGATGCTGGCTGAAATTGATCATGGCCGCCTTGGCCGGACCGTAGGATGAGATGCTGGGGCTGCCACCCAGCGCCGTGCTCGATGAGACGTTGATGATGCTGCCGCCGCCCTGCTCGATCATCAGCGGGACCACCTCCTTGCAGAAGAGAAGCGGCGCGGTTACGTGGCAGGCGAAGCCATCATCCCAGTCCTGGAGAGTGACGTCCTCCAACATGCCGCCCGGGTTGTCGATGATGGCGTTGTTGACCATGATATCGACCCGCCCATAGCGCGCAACGGTGAATTCGACCAGGGCGGTGATGTCCTCTTTGATCATGACGTCACAACGTTTGTAGGCGATCTCGCCGCTGAGGCCCTCTGCCTCGGCGAGCACCTTCTGCGCGTTCTCCGGCGTTCGCCCGCGGTCGCAGATAACGACCGCTGCGCCCTCGCGGGCGAAGGCCAGCGCGCCGGCCTTGCCTAGCCCCAGGGTTGCGCCGGTGATGATTGCAACTTTGCCTTCCAATCTCGTACCCATTACTTTCTCCTTATGTTCGGTGGCGGTGGCGCAAGCGCGGGCCATTGCGCGCGGCGTGCCTGTTGCGATATGGCGTACATGGGGTCAATCGCTGAATGAGAAGGAGTAGAGCGTTGCGTCGCGCAACGCAAAGATGAGCCGGATTTCGCGGCCCCCCAGCGCGGACAGGTCGCCCCCGTCACGCCATTGCAGCGGATGATCCGTGACATCGGCCTGGGCTGGAACTGAATCGGCGAGGCTCCTGCCTTCGACCTCCGCGACCGCCGCTCTGATCATGCCGCCGTCGGCGTCGGCGCTGACGTGGAGTTGGCGCCCGCTGCACTGTACAGGCTGCGTGACGAGCGTAGCGGTCTGCGTCCTGCTGGCCGGCGTCAACCCGGCAAACCCATCCGGCCGCAGCGTCGCCAGCCCAAGATAGGCGGCGCGCCAGTCTGTGTGGGGGCCGTCGCTGCCGCCGTAGTAGAGCTGCAGCCGTCCGTCCTTGAGGAACGGATAGGCCCCCGCGTAGACACAGCCCCAGTCGAAGCTGCCCTCCGCGCCGCGCTCGATCAGCGGCGTCCCC
>DAOUHX010000334.1:0-3787 GCA_034428395.1 Caldilineaceae bacterium | reverse complement strand
GCAGTTCGCGAGAAATTCAGCGTAGTTGGCGGGAACGGAGATGCCAAGTTCTTCAAACATATCGACGTTGTAGAAGAACCAGGTGGTGTTGATACCGTAGGCGACGTTGTAGAAGTTGCCTTCGATGTTCAACATGGTGTTGGGCGTGGGGTAGAACTGATCGAGCCAGCGTTCGCTTCCCGGTTCACCGGCGGCGATATAGGGATTCGGCTCCTGGAGTGCGTCGGTAAGGACGGCCCACCAGTCTTTGTCGACGTCTTCTTTGATGATCCATTGGGCCGCGGGCATGATGTGAGGGACAGTGCCGGCGGTCTGCTGGGCCACCATCCATTCGCGGCTGTTGACGCCGGAGGGCAGCCTGATCCATTCGATCTCGACGCCGGCATTCTCTGCCTTGAAGGCTTCAAGCACCTCCAAGATCTTGTTGTGCGGGTTGGGGTTGTCCTCGCTGCGCTCCATGCTCTCGGTAGGCGTCCAACCGCCCAGCCAGGCGATCAGGTGCTGAGTCACCTCGGCCGGTGCGTCGTCACCTGCTTGCTGTGTTGTGTCGCCTGCCGGGACGCAGGCGGCCAGAACGCCGCCGGCCGAAACGACGCCGACTGTTTTGAGGAAGTTCCGTCTTGAAAGGTTCAGCTTGTCCATCTCTTGATTCTCCTTTTGCCTGTAGGGCGCGAATAGGGAAGACTTCAGTGATCGAATCTGGTGTCTGAACCGTGCGTTTTGTGGTTGGGCTATCAAATACGGTAGCCGACGACGCAACGGCGTGGCCGAGCGCGTGCCGGCGGGCGTATTGGTTGCCGGGATGTCCGGCGGCTGGCGCTTTGCAAAGGGAAAAACGATCGTTGCGTCTACCATTGTATAAATGGTAATGTTGAAAAGCAAATTGTGACGATAAGAGCAGGCTCGCTCGCGGCCTCCGACTGCCTGATTGACGCAGACGGCGGCTGCGGGATGGCCTGCTTTCGCTCCCTGGAGGCGGAGGCCAGGCATGGGATACCAGTTCGAGGATTGGATGGTGCATGAATACCATCAGAAAGGGTTTCTGATCTTTCGCGGCATCGTGCCGCCGGCGCTGCTGACCGATTTGCGGCGGGAGGCGGACAGGGCGCGCGCACTGGCGTATGAACTGAACGGGCCGCAGACGCAGCGCATTCAGCCGCTGGATCGGTACGAGGGTGATATCGACCTGGGGCCGTTCCAGGACTATGCCGAACTCGACGACTTGCGTATGACGGTGGAGGCGCTGCTGGGGCCGGGGTATACGCATGCGCACCTGGATATCATGGGGCTGCTGGTGGAGCCGCAGGATCGTCCGTGGCATTGCGGCTGGCACCGGGACGGCGTGGTGGAGGTGCCTGCGGAGGCGCGCGATGAGCAGATGAAGTCGTTCATGGCGACGGTGTGGCATGACCTGCGCTATTTCAACCAGGTCAACTGCGCCATTTACGCGGACTCTTGCACCTGGTATGTGCCGGGCAGCCATCTGCGGCAGCAGGATCTTGCGGACGAGGTCGAGTCAGCCGGGGACCCGATCATGACGCAGGCTCCCGATGACTGGAGCGACGCGGAGGCCGAGCAGTTCTATTTTGAGCATTGCCGCTCGATGCCGGGGGCAGTGCAGGTCTACCTGGGGCCGGGCGACTTTATGGTCTACCGTAACCTGGCGTGGCATTGCGGTCTCTATCTGCCCTATCAGCCGCGGGCGACGATACACGACGTTATCCGGCATAGCGGCAGGAATGCCTGGCTGGAGTCGTGGGAGAAGGTCAAGCAGTCGGCGCGAAGGCGGTCAGCTTTGACGCTCAAGTCGGGGATGTGAACTATTGGGGTGGGTCGCTATTCCGCGCTTTCGGCGGCGGCCATGGTTTCCTTACGGAACCAGCGTTCCCGTTGCACCGGGTCGGAGATGGAGCGCAGCGACGCGGCAAAGAGGTTCAGGCTGAGAGTGGTCAGGAAGATGACAATGCCGGGGAAGGTGATGTTCCACCAGGCGGTGGTGATGTAGTCGCGGCCGCCGGAGATCATGAGGCCCCAGGAGGCTCGCGGCAGCTGGATACCGAATCCGAGGAAGCTCAGTCCCGCTTCGCTGAGGATGAGGCCTGCGATCTCAAGTGTGCCGAGAATGATGAGAGGTGAGGCGACGTTGGGGATGATGTGGCGGAGGATGATGCGCCGATTGGAGCTGCCGATGGCGATGGCGGCGTCGATGAACGGCAGGTTGCGAAAGGCCAGCGTCTGGCCGCGCGCGAGGCGCGCGTAAGCCATCCACCTGACGATTGCGAGGACGACGACCAGGTTGAGGAAGCCGGGGCCAAGCGCGAAGAGTACGAGCAGCGCCAATAGGAGCACCGGGATGCTCATCTGGATATCGACCAGGCGCATGATGATGTCGTCGATGCCGCCGCGGTAGTAGCCGGCGAGAACGCCCAGCAGGCTGCCGATCAGGCCGGAGACGATGGCGCTGGTGAGGCCGACGGTTATGGAGACGCGGGCGCCGAAGATCATGCGGCTGAGGATGTCGCGTCCGAGCGGGTCGGTGCCCAGGATGTAGACTCTGCCGACCGGCATATCGTTTTCGTCAGTTGCGTAGGACCAGGGGGGGAGATTGCGCCGGTTCAGGTCTTGATCGAGTGGGTCGTGGGGCGCGACGACCTCTGCTCCGACGGCGGAGATCAGGATGACAAGGAGGACGAAAACGGAGAAGAAAGTGACCGGATCGCGCAGTAGTGCCTTTACGGTCAGCCAGCGGGACGCACTACTGGAGCGTTCCGTTTGTTCTTCTTCTGGTAGCAGTTTCAGCTCTTCGGACATGGCCACTCTGGCTTTGGGAAGGGATTGCGGGGCGCGCGGGAGGCCCCCGATTTTTGCGGAACGTCAAGCAAGAGGCAACAGGAAGTCAACATGGTTTACTGGAAGCGAATTCTTGGGTTGAGGTAGACATAGCTCAGGTCGACAAGCAGGTTAACCACGATAACCATTAAGGCGACGATGAAGACGGTCGCTTCCAGCAAGGGAAGGTCCCGCCGCAGGAGCGCCTGCAGCGTGAGGTAGCCGATGCCGGGCCAGGCGAAGACGGTCTCGACCAGGATGGCGCCGTTGAGCATTGATGAGAGCATATCGCCGCTGATGGTGACGACGGGGATGGCGGCGTTTTTGAGCGCGTGAACGAAGACGATGCGCATTTCTCCGAGACCCTTGGCGCGGGCGACGATGATATGGGGCCGGTTCATCTCTTCGAGCATGGCGCCGCGTGTGATCTGGGCGATGCGCCCCAGGGGGGAGTTCATCAGAGTCAAGGTGGGCAGCGCCATATACTCGAAGCCGCCGTAGCCGGACGTTTTGAACCAGCCGAGCTGGACGGCGAAGACGAGGATCAGCATCAGCGCCAGCCAGAAGTCGACCATGGATACGCCACCCAGAGAGAGGACATTGACGATCCTGTCCAGGAATGTGTTGGGGCGCAGTGCGGCGGCGGCGCCGAGGAGGATGCCCAGCGGCGCGGCAATCAGGAAGGCGGAGGCGGTGAGCCGGAAGGTGGCGGGCAGGCGGTCCATAACGGTGTCGATGGACGGCGTCTTCTGCCAGAAGGAGTCCTGGAACTGGAATCGTATTGCGCCTGCGGCGAATTTGGCATACTGGACGATCAGGGGATCGTTCAGTCCCAACTGGTCGCGCACCTGTTGGACGCGTTCTTCGGTGGCTTCGACGCCTAGCAGGATGCGGACGGGGTCGCCAACGACACGGCCGGTTATGAAAACGATGGTTAGGACGGCGAAGGCGACGCCAA
>DAOUHX010000333.1:0-32341 GCA_034428395.1 Caldilineaceae bacterium | reverse complement strand
CAGAGATACGCCCTTTACGTCCGCCATGAGTCCCCCCTTGTCTATTGAAAGGACTCTCTATCGTATCAAATCGTCTCTTCAACGTCATCTAACCTTTTCTCAACCCAATTTAGATGCAATTGCCCTGGGCAGTGGCCAGAAGCCGGTGGCCGGTGGTCAGTTGCCGGTTGCGTGTTGTCAGTGGTTGGTGGAGGCGTGGGGGTAGTCTGAACTGTGAATTATCTGATTTGTGTGATGGGCAGGATTTGGAATGTCGGGTGGAGGGGGCTGTTGGAATTCGGACTAGGGGATGGAGGGATATTTGGGACTCTCCGTGGGTTGCAGAGGAGGATGGGCACAAGACACATTTAGACGGTGGGAATGGCGTGAGTTTGGGTGGCCAGAAGTATGAATGCGATGGAAGCGAGGAAATGCGGTTGCTACTCGAAAGTGGTGTGAGACGGCCGAAGATGTGCGGGCTGGTGGAAGAGGGATGAAAGGAGGTGATCTTTTGCCAGCTAGTTCTGAGCTTAGTAGGCTTGGGGGGTATGCACACGTCTTGAACGGGATTATGCGGCAACTCTGCCTATTGTTCATTTGTCAAGTATCGATTTGCAGTCGCTTTGAGCTCGTCGGTAAAGTCGTATACGTTTGCAAAAGAATTCACTATCTGTCTCGTTTCCCTACTGTTCCTGTTAAACACGCCCAAATATGCTTGTTTCCTTTTGAGCCTAATTGTGCATATCGGTTTACGTTTGTTGTCATCAAGAATTATTTCGCAATTATACTGATTTCCGCTTCTCGAAACGCGCGAACCATCAATGAAGGGATGGAGTATATTTTTGACAACCTTGAGAATGTCACGGGCAATTGACGAGTTCTTTCTTCTGTTGCATCGGATATGAACGGCCTGCAGATTTTCAATGTTGTTTTTGCCACCGTAAGCTTTCGGGAAGATGTGATCAACGTGAACATTTGCTGAAATTTGCTCTGGCAGTCGCTCGCTGCAAATAGGGCAGATTCCCTTCTGGTCTGCCACTAGTTTTGGCAGATGACGGCGTGGCCCCCTAGCTGTGGTCAGCCGGCAGGATTGGCAGCGCTCGACGCGTTTAAACTCGTAACGAAATACCTCTCCACATGTTTTGCAGTAGCGATGGCGCTTGGGGAGTCTCTGCATATGCCTCCTGGTTGGGGAAAAATCTCACAAGAGATGACTGACGTTGCAAATGATCGAGTTGCTGGCAAGTCAAACAACCATTGTCCCGGAGTAACACGCCCAGAACTCACGCGGAGCAAATGTTTCAATGTGTTCTCCGGCGGCCACTCTCTTAACTTGGTTTGGTTGGGTTTAACCAAGCATCCTAGTGCAGCACAAATGATTGAAAAGGGCAAGCCATTTAGGCGTATTTCTGCGATGAGTTCGCCAATGGTTGGGGTCTTTCAAAATCAGGAATCGAGGTACTTGAGGAATTCTCGCGGGCGTGCGCCTTGGAGAGGACAGGGAAGTGCGGTAGTAAGGCTATGGGGCGATCGAGAGATTGAAGCGGACGCCGAGCTGGTTGAGCATTTCGAAGGTGTTGAGGTAGGGGACGTTGAACTGGTGGCAGACGTTGGGGATGTGGACTCTTTTCCTGGCGTGTGGGCGATCCGCTTCGTGCGTCACCACGACGGCGCTATGGACTGAGGCGTATGCGACGAGCCAACCGTCCGCTACCGAGGCGAATCTGTTTGCTGCATCGCGCGTGAACTGCGCATGGTTTTGGACCCAGTTCATGATTGTTGCGTATGCAGCGATAACCCGTTGATCGCGTGTGGAGGCAAAAAGGGCGGGGGGTGCGCTTCTGGTCCACTTAACGAGATCGTTGGGCTTTGTTATCTCGTTCGATACGCGGTCAATGCTGAGAAGTCTACCGGCGTTGAAGTAGTGGAGGAGGCAGTCCCAGAAGGCGGGACAAAAGGCGGGCTGGTAGTAGTCGTTGTGCGCGCCGATGAAGACGTTTGTGTCGAGCAGGAATGTCGTGGGCTTCTGCTGGCTCAAAGGGTGAACCCCATTTTCTGTGGCATTTGCTCAAATGTATCGCCTTTCAGATCGGTCAAGCTGTAGGCTTCTCGATACAACAATCTCCCCTCCCTGACGGCCCGTGCCACCGCGGCAGCAAAACTAGGGCCGATACGCCATCTCTGCGTATTCCAGAAATTCCCGCCGGGCCTATCGGTTGGGCGCGTTCTGCCTTGCTCTTTGTTGTCTTCGTAGAAGCTGAAGAATGTATTCCGGTCAATCAGTTCAAGGTCGAGTGCGCGGCGAGCGGCGACGATGCGGCTGACTTTGAATCTGCGCGCGATTGTCTGGTAAGGATTGTCTTCTAGCCGGAGGGAGGACCAGGATGCCTGCAACTCTTGGGCGGGTACGAGGAATTCGGCGGCGACCTGGTTGCAGAAGCGTTCGATCCTGATGTCTGGCGGCAGCAGTCTGTCGAAAAGGGTCAGGCCGGACTCGCCGGCGAAGATGTGGGCGACTTCGTGGGCGAGGGTGAAGAGTTGGGCGGCTATGAAGTCTGCCGAGTTGACGAAAACAAGGGGGGCGAATTCGTCGACAAGGGCGAAACCCTGGAACTCGGAGGGGTCGAGTTTGCGGAATGTGTTGTTGCCGACGACGCCGTTGAAGACGACGAGGACGCCGATTTGGTCGAGCTGGTTGCGGAGATGGCTGAGGGCGAGGTTCCAGGTGGGAATCTCTGCGGCCCAGCCGATGTCGAGGTTGAGCGCGGCGTGCATGGCTGCTGCAACTTTGGTGTGGCTGTCGCGCGGGTTGTAGGAACCGACGAAGGGGAGGGGGTCTTCTTCGTATTCGATCAGTTCATCGCGCATCCAGGCTTGGCGGCGCTGCATCTGATAGATGGTGTCGAGCAGGTTGGGGCTCGGACGGTTAGGCGGTTGGCCGGCGCGAGTGCGGAAGTCTTGGATGGGCAGGCTCTCGTCAGGGGGATTGTCGAGGTAGAGGTAGCCGAGAGGTGTGTAGGTCTTGGCGGCGAGTTTGTCGGCCTGAGCGACGCTGATTTTGCCGGTCTGCTCCCATTGGGTGACGCGGTCGAGGGGGATGGGGATCTTTTTGGCGAGCTCCTGCTGGGAGAGGCCGGCACGTTCGCGGGCCCAGCGGAGGACGTGGGGTTGGAGGGTGATTTGGAGGCGGCGGCTTGTCATAATGCGGGTGGTGGCGGACCATTTCGCTTCGGCGCTTGCGACTATTGGCCGATGCTACTCTATGGAATGGGGACAGTATACCTGACACTTGCCACAATTCAATGCGGGTATGATGCAAGAGTGAAATCAGTGTCGTGCAGGGGCGATGTAAGAGAATACTGGCGACAGGGCTGTTTGTGGGGGGGGAGAGCATGAAAGAGAGTGTACGTGGGCAAGGATCTCCTATTTCGACTCAGGCCCAATCACATGAAGTGTTTCGAGTTCCCCTTGACAAAGCAGGACAAGCTCTTCAAGTATGGTGAGCCCCAATCGTTGGACCACGAAATGGAAAAAAAAGGTGCATTTAGGCAAATGCGGCCGGCTCTGAACAGAGCACGAAGTGCTCCATTATACACCTTAGCTTGTGGTCCAGTTTTTGGGGCCAAGCTCAGGAGGCCATCAAGCGCGGCCGGGTCTGGTATACAACCCATCAGGCCGTTAACGCTTATCGGCAATCGCTCAAGTAGTAACAGATTGCTTCAGTCATAAAGCTTGTTTTCGCGCTCAAATCGCTCCCTTAAGTCCAACTCCCGGTGATTCACTAAGGTTTATAGTATGTCGGTAACGAACTCACGGTTCGTGTAAATGAATAGGCGGTTTCCAAGAAATAGGTTGGACAAGAGAGAGATAAAGGTCATCATCGAAGCCGAGCAAGGCCAGAATACGAGATTGAGTGTCAGATAAGGGGGTCAAACAAAAAGAAATCGAGTCAGGCTCTTGAATAACGGTGAGGATAATATCCTTGAAAGCAGCTAGGAGGCGTTCAGCAGATGGCAATTTGGTTCCTGGTCCAGCGAAGATGGCGAATATGTTGGGTTGTGCGTTGAATTTCCCTCGCTTAGTTGGCAGGCCCCCTCACCCGAAGAGTCCTTTCCCGGTATCCGGCGCCTTGTAGCCAGCTGTGTCGCCGATATGCACGCGCAAGGAGAAGAGCCGCCGCAGCCGCTCGCCGACCGTGCCTACAGCGGCAAGTTCCTCGTCCGCGTGCCGCCCGAAACGCACAGGGCACTAACGTTGCGCGCCGCCGAACAGGGCGTAAGTCTGAACAGGTTGGTCAGTACCCGCCTTCCGAATGACGGCGGATGACGCCAGCTACGTCCGTTTGAAAGCCCGTTCCAGCTCACCTGCCCGCAGCTGCAGCATCGTGGGCCGTCCGTGCGGGCACGTGCGCGGCGCATCGCACTGCTCAAGCTGGCGCACCAGCTCCTTCATCTCGATGTCGCTGAGAATCTGGCCCGCCTTGATCGACGCCCGCTTGCACACCATCTTCACCAGACGCGTTTCCAGTTCTTCGCCCACCAGGTCCCGGTTCTCAGCCAGCCCCTGCACGATCTCGTCCAGCACGCGTTCGCAGTCCTGATGCGAAAGCGCGCTCGGAACGGCGCGCACCAGAAACGTATCGCCGCCGAAGTGCTCCACGTCGAATCCAACCCCGTTCAGCTCGGCCAGATGCTGGGCGACGAGCCCCGCCCGCACATCGCCTACGTGCAGTGTAATCGGCTCCAGCAGTCCCTGGCGCGCCGTCCCCGGTCCGCCGCCCCCTTCCCGCTGGGCCATGTACTTCTCGTACAGAATCCGCTCATGTGCGGCATGTTGATCGATCAGATACAGCCCTTCCGGCCCTTCGGCGATCACGTACATCGCCCCTGCCTGCCCAACCACCCGCAACGGGGGCAGGCTATGGTCGGGATCGGTTGGCGCGGGCTGTTCGTCGGCCTCAAGGGCTTCCGTGCCGCCGGCGTCCGGCTGCGTGCCGCGAAGTTCCGGCAACTGGTCCGTTTCGGGCGCGTGGTTGAACGGCAGATCGACCGGCATCACCGGCTGGCGGCCGCTCCCCGCGTCGAGAATCGACTGGCGCCGCGCGGCCCAGCCGGACTGATCCGTGCCCGCGAACGCCTGCGAACCGTCCCGGTGTGACGGCAGGTCCGGCACGCCCGCGCCCTCGACGACCGCCTGTCGGACCGCCCGCTGGACAGCCGAGAATACGCCGCGCGCGTCGGCGAATCGCACCTCCGTCTTGCGCGGATGTACGTTCACGTCCACTTCGGCCGGCTCCAGCTCGACAAAGAGCACGGCCAGCGGATAGCGGCCGACCGGAAGCAGCGTGTGATAGGCCTGCACGACTGCATGCGTCAGCGCGCGGTCCTCGACATAGCGCCGGTTGACGAACAGGTCGATCTGGGCGCGGCTGGCCCGCGTCAGCGACGGCAAGCTGACGTAGCCGCCCACACTGACGCCCGCTCGCGCACCCGCCGAAGAAGGCGCCGCGTCCGGCATGAAACTGACTTCCCCCTCCCCGTCGGCGCCTGGCTTCCGGGACGTTCCCCATCCGGAAGAGCTGCTCTCCTCCCGTATGGGCCCCACACCGATCAGCTGCTGCGCGCTCTCACGCCCGTAAATCTTCGTCAATACGTCGATCACGCGCCCGTTGCCGTCCGTGGAAAACGCCAGCCTGCCCTCGTTCACGTATTGGAAGCGGCACGCCGGGCACGCCAGCGCATAGCGCTGCACGATCGCGGCCATGTGGCCCGCCTCCGTCCCCGGCCGCCGCAGGAACTTGCGCCGCGCGGGCACGTTGTAAAAGATATTCTCGACCGTTACAACCGTCCCTACCGGCAGACCGGCCGGCCGGTGATGTTGAACGCTACCACCTTCGACGAGCACCTCCGCGCCCGCGTCAGACTCGCGCGCGCGGCTGCTCAGTGTCATGCGGCTGACCGCGGCAATGCTGTAGAGCGCCTCGCCGCGAAAACCGAGCGTCGCGATCGCGTCCAGGTCCGCCGCGCGGCGCAGCTTGCTGGTGGCGTGCCTGGCGACCGCCAGCTCCAGCTCATTCGCGGGGATACCGTGTCCATCGTCGCTCACGCGCAGCAACCGCTGACCGCCCTCCCTGATCTCGACCCGAACCTCGCTCGCGCCGGCATCGAGGCTGTTCTCGATCAGCTCCTTGGCGACATTGGCCGGCCGCTCGACAACCTCGCCGGCAGCGATTTTCGCAGCTACATCCTTGGAAAGAAGCTCGATGGCCATGACGGCTCAATTATACCATTTCTCTTCGGCAAAACTTGCCAGATGTCGCACGCCCGCCAACGAGAAGTCCCAGTCTCGCAGTACCAACGTCATTACCGCAGTGCGGCTCAGCCCTTGGAGGAGGATGGAATCCCGACCGTCCTCATTACCAGATGCTCCTCGCCCGCCACATCCACAATGAGGACGGCGACTGAGCGCTCACCGGCGCCCCCGCTGCCATGCCGGCTGCAGCGGTCCAGGTGTCCGCACCGGTAGCTGCCTGCAACCAGCTCTTTCCTGCCTGCGGGCGCGTCCACCACCGCCGGGCGCAAGGTCGTGCCGTCGTAATCCGGGTCGATCAGGACTGCGCGTACCTGCGCGCGCCAGTCCTGCGGCAGCGACACCTTCGACCCGGCCGCCAGCCGCGCCACCTCCGTACTGCGAAAGCGCTCGATTCGGACCGCAAGCTGATCGCCGTCCCACGCGACTAGAAGACGTGTGCTTGCATCAGCCCCTTCGGTCCTCCGTGTGCCCCGACCCAGCCCGGTACCCGCTTCGCCGACTTGCACAATCTGATAGCCGCCTCCACGCAGGGCCCGATCTCCTGTCCCTTCAATTCTGGCGGCATGCATTGAGCGCCCGATACGACTTGCAGAGGTACGCACGGCCCGCCAGATGTTGTCACAGCCAATCCAGGCGCGTCCCAGCCGCTGAGCAACGGCAGTCGTTGTGCCTGCCCCGACAAAGGGATCGAGCACCAGGTCTCCGGGAAGAGAAGCCGTCTCCAGAATACGCTGCAGGAGCCGTTCCGTCTTCTGCGTAGGATAGTTCTCATCCTCGCCCGGCACCGTGCCGAGCCCCGCTATATCGTCCCAGAGATTGTCCACGGCGCGCGTCACGACGTAACGGTCGCGACCCCGCTGCTCCAGATAATATTTGACGCCAAGGTTTCCGCCGTTTGAGGCGTACACGCGGCGCGACGCCCCATCGACGACCACGCGCCCGCCATACGGCGCGTACAGCCTTCCTTCCGCCTCGAGCGCCGCCAGCCGCTCGAAACTGTACGTACCCGGGTCCGACGTACGGAAAAAGCCGCGCCCGTCCCGCATGTAACGCGCCGCCGCCTCAACCTCGGTCAGTTCAAACTCGCGCGTCGGCGCATGCCAAACAGGCGCCCCCTCCTTATGACGCCGAAATATGTGGATCGCCTGCGCGCTGCGCGGAAAATAGCGCGCGTGCACTTTTGCGCCGCGCATCGTCTGGCTGCGCCAGAACACTGTGTTCAGGTGACAGCCCTCGCCGAAAATCTCCGCCAGCAGCAGGAGCAGATGGGCCTGCATGCGGTGATCGCAGTGCAGCCACAGTGTCCCGTCTTCGTGCAGCAGCTCGCGCAACAGGAGCAACCTGTCGGCCACGAATTGCAGGTAGTCCCCCTGTTGCCAGACGTCCTCGTACACAGTCTGCTCACCGATCGAGGGCTGACCTTTGCCCCGCAGTCGTACGCGACTGCTGTAACTGCGGTTCGAGTTGTAGGGCGGGTCCATGTAGACCAGCCGGATGCTACCTCCATAGCCGTTCGCAAGCAGCCACGAAAGCCCATCGAAGTTGTCGCCGTAGAGGAGAAGGGAACCATCTCGCTCACAGTTGGTAGAGTTCGAACTCTCGACCGAAGGTCGTCTCAGCATCTCCAGCTGCCGGACATTTGGCGTGGAAGGCTCGAATTCCAGCCGCTTGCTTGGCCACCGGAGAACGATCTCCTCGCGATCTTTGGTATACATGCGAAATAGGGTCTCGTTAGTCTTCGCTGCCTCGCTGGCACGTTCTGCTTCGCACAGGTGACCATGGCCGCGAAAGAGCACCGGTTGCGCGCGCTGCTGAACTGACCTTCCTCAGTTCAGCCTCGCCAGTCCTGGTTCAGTGCGTCCCAGCTGTCATTGAACACTTCTTCACTGTAATCGCCGACCTCGTCTTCGTAATAGTCGGATTCATAATCGTCAGGAGTGTACTCCTCCGACTCAAGATCGTAGGAGTTGCTTCCTTCCGTTTCAACTTCTTCGGGGTCCAGGTCCCAAGGCTTTTCGTACGCATTCTGCTTCTTAGAAAGAACTGTAGCCATCCTAAATGCTCCTCCTGATTCGGGGTGTGAAGAAGCTCGCCCTCTCCGCCGCACCAACGATTCAACCTGCCGGAAGAAACAAGCCCTTGGCCGGGCATCTATCTCCCAGCCAAGGGCCATCCAGAACTATGTCGTTCCATTGTGCGGCGGGCGCTAACCCCCCGCCATCGACGGCACGAAATGCACTTCGCTCTCCGGTCCTACCGCCGCGCGCAGACCGCGGTTCTGCACCGCGCCGTCCACCGCGACCGTCCACCCGGGCCGGATGCGCCCTTCGTCGATGATCCGCTCGGCCACGCCGGGATAGAGCTCATCCAGCGCCGCCACCAGTTCCCGCACCGTTGCGCCCTCCGCCTCGACGATCTGTTGACCGCCGGTCAGCGAACGCATCAGCGGGGGAATCCAGACCTGCGCCACGCTCAGTCGTCCCCGGGTACGGGCTCAGCCGCCGTTTCCGCCTCTTTGGCCCACATCGCCTCCAGCAGATTGGCGGGTGAAATCGGCAGCTTGTCCATGCGCACGCCGGTCGCGGCGTAGACCGCATTGGCGATCGCCCCCGCCGGCGGCACGATATTTACCTCGCCGACACCGCGCACACCGTAAGGGTGCGCCGGGTGCGGGACCTCCACCATGATCGTCTCGATCATCGGCAGGTCCAGCGCCGTCGGCATCCGGTAGTCGAGCAGGCTGGCGTTGAGCAGATGGCCCTCGTCGTCGTAGATGTACTCCTCGTTGATCGCCCAGCCGATCCCCTGCGCCACGCCGCCCTGCATCTGCCCTTCCACGTACGACGGGTGGATCGCCTTGCCCACGTCCTGCGCAATCGTGTAGCGCAAGATCGTGATCTTACCTGTCTCGGGATCGATCTCAATATCGACCAGCTGGGTCGAGAACCCGGGGCCGAAGTCCTGCGGATGCACCGTCGAACTCGCCATCAACGGCTCGTCCTGCTGCACCACGCCGGCTGCTTCAGCAAACGGCAGGCTCTCGCTTCCGGCTTGGAACACACTGTCTTCGTAGCTGATATCCTCGGCCGAAACTTCCCAATGGTCGGCCAGGCGCCGCTTCATCTCCTGCTTGAGCTGCTGGCCCAGGTTGTAGGCCGCCAGCCCGGTCGAATAGGTCGTGCGGCTGCCGCCGGTCACGTCGTTGTACGAGACCGTGTCCGTGTCAACAACCCGAGCCTTGACCTGCTCGTAGCCGATGTCCATTGCCTCGGCCAGCTGCATCGCAATCGACGCCCGCGTGCCGCCGATGTCTGTCGACGCCTCGTTCAGGTTGACCGTGCCGTCCGGGTTCAGCACAGCGGTCGCGCTCGACTGGCCGCCCCAGTTGTTCCAGTAACCGGAAGCGATGCCGCGGCCGCGATACTTCCCTTCCAGCGGCGACTGGTAGTGCTCCGAATCGCGAACCGCCTCGACCGTCTCGATCTGACCGATACGCGCGTACTGCAAGCCGTCCGGACGGCGGTCATTCTCCTTGGCCCCGTTCAGAATCCGGAACTCCGCCGGGTCCATGCCCAGCGCCTCTGCCAGCTCATCGACGACACTCTCAACCGCAAAAGCCACATTGGTGCCGCCCGGCGCGCGGTAGGCCGCGCTGCGCGGCCGGTTGACGACGATGTCGTACCCGTCCACCTGCATATTTTCGAGCGCGTACGGCGCCAGACTCACGTTGGCGGCGGCCTCGACCGGAGAACCCGGATATGCCCCCGCCTCGTAGTAGAGCTCGGCCAGTGCCGCCGTGATCTTGCCGCCGGCGTCCACGCCCATTTTGACACGAATATTCGAACCCGACGTCGGTCCGGTCGCCGCCAGCACGTCGGCGCGGCTCATGACGATCTTCACCGGCTCATGGCCAGCCTTCTGCGACAGCAACACCGCGACCGGCTCGACGTAGACATTTATCTTCCCGCCGAAGCCGCCGCCGATCTCGGTCGGCACCACCTTCAGACGCGAGACCGGAATCTTCAGAATCTCGCACACCTGCCCGCGCACCGCGAACGAGCCCTGCGTGCTCGTCCAGATCGTAATTTGGCCGTCCGCGCTGTGGAGCGCAGTCGCCGCGTGCGGCTCGATGTAGCCCTGGTGCACCGTCTCCGTGCGGTACGTGCGGTCCACCACCACTTCAGCCGCGGCGAAACCGGCATCCAGGTCGCCCCGTTGATGGCGGAAGAAGGAGGCCAGGTTGGTCTGCTCAGTGCCGATTTCACCCATCGAATTGGTGCGCAGCGACTCCAGCAGGATCGGCGCATCGTCGGCCAGCGCGTCGTCCACCGTCATCACAGGTGGCAGCAGTTCATATTCGACCTCGATCAGCTCCGCCGCCTCCCGCGCGATATGCGGGTTGACCGCCGCAACCCCCGCCAGCGCGTGCCCGTGATAGAGCACCTTCTCGTCGGCAAGGACGTTGTCGCTCAAATGCTTGAGGTTAATGGCGCCCTCGCCCAGGTCCTCAATCTTGTCTTCCGCCGCCGGCAGGTCCGCCGCGGTCACAATCGCACGGACACCCGGCAACGCCTCCGCCTTGCTCGTGTCGATCGACCGAATGTAGGCGTGCGCGTGCGGGCTGCGCAGCACAAAGCCATGCAGCAGCCCTGTCATCTGCACGTCGGCCGCATAGACAGCGCGTCCAGTTACCTTGTCCACGCCGTCCGGCCGCACGGGACGCGTGCCGATCACCTTGTAACCGTTTTGTCCGTTGGCCGCGCGACCGCCCGATCCGTTCGGATTTGTATTCGCCATGGCGTCTTCTCCTCGCTTCTATGCGTCGCCCTCGGCAACGTCCAGGACCGCCCGCACGATCTTGTCGTAGCCCGTGCAGCGGCACAGATTTCCGGCCAGCCACAGACGCACATCATGCTCGCTGGGTTCAGGAATCTCGTCCAACAGCGCCTTGGCGGAGACGATAAACCCGGGCGTGCAGATGCCGCACTGCAGCGAAGCATGTTCCAGGAACTTCTGTTGCAACGGATGCAGCTCGCCGTCAACGGCAATGCCCTCGATCGTCACCACATCACGCCCCTCAATCTCCGGCGCCAGCACCAGGCAGGAGTTGACCAGGACCCCATCCAGCAGCACGTTGCACGCGCCGCAGTTGCCGTTGCCGCAGCCCTCTTTGCTGCCGATCAGCCCCAGGTTGTCCCGCAGCGCCTCCAGCAGCGTCTGGCGCGGTTCGCACAGAAAGATCGATTCTTCCCCGTTGATGGTAGTCTCTACAGCGATCTTCTTAGCCATGTCCGTTCAATCTCCCCAGTTCGTCAACAGTTTTTGTGCCCCGCGCGCGGTCGATGGCAATCCGCAGCGTCCGCTGTGTCAGCACAGCCGAGAGATGCTTTCGCTGCGGAATCGTACCGCGCATGTCGCTGATCGGCCGCGCCGCCTCTTTCGCCAGCTCGGCCGCCCTGGCCAACGTCTCCTCCGAAACAGGTTGGCCGGCCAGTGCATCGCCCGCCTCCTGCACATACAGCGGCGTAGGCGCAACCGCGCCCAGCGAGACTCGCGCCGACTCGATCGTTTCGCCATCGTCGCTCAGGACGACCGATGACCCGGCGCCGACGACGGCAATGTCCATCTCATTGCGTGGAATGAAACGCAGATACGCCGCGCCAAAGTTCGCAGGCGGCGCCGGAAACTCCAGCGCAACCAGAAACTCACCGTTCCCCAAAACATTGCGGCCCGGCCCTGTGCAGAAATCCTCCACCGCAACAGTCCGCCTTCCATTCGGCCCGGCGATGTGGCAGATCACGCTGTGCACAATCAGATTGGGAATCGAGTCGGCAGCCGGCGAAGAGTTGCACAGGTTGCCGCCAAGACTGGCCCGGCCCTGAATCTGCGTGCCGCCGATCAAATGCGTTGAATCGATCAGCGCCGGATAGCCGTCCCGAACTGCCTGGTTGTTGTTGATGCTATGACACGAGGCCGCCGCGCCCAACGTCAACCCACCGCCGCCGATCGAAATCGACATCAATTCAGGAATCCGCTTCACGTCAACGATCGTGTCCAGATCGCTGCGCCCTTCCTGCAGTTGCGCGATCAGGTCAGTGCCGCCGCTGAGCGGCCTCGCCGTTTCACCCCCGGCAGCCAGGGCCGATACCGCTTCGTCCACACTTTTGGGTGCTACATAATCAATTGCTTGCAAAGAACGACCTCCTCAATGGCTTCGCGTGTTGATTTCCGACGCGTTGGATGCTTGTTGAAGTCCCTGCTTCGTTACGAGGAATTCCGGTCAATCACGGGAAGGCTGATTCCGATCAGTTATACCATAGGATCAGTTGAGACGAAAAACCGACTCCGCTTTCAGCATTGCGTCCCTGATCTGCGGAAATTGGCCAAATTGCGGTATTATTACGCCGCGTCTCTATTTAAGATACTAGGTTACACCATCTCCCGGGTCGGCCTGGTCCTTTGAAACTGCTCTATCTTGCCGTAGCCTATCTTTTCGGAATCGCCGCCGGCCACTTTCTCTGGCAGCGGACGTGGTTCGGCTGCGGCATCAGCGACCTGTTCTGGATCGCTGCCCTCGCTCCCATCCCTCTCTGCCTTTGGCTCGATGCTGCCGCCCCAGCGAAGGCGGCCTCGCCGTTGCGCTGGCCCGTTAGCGCCGGCTTCGACCCGCCGCGCGCCGCACCTTCTGCATGGCTGCTGGCCTCCATTCTGCTCGCCGCGGTCGGCGGTCTCCTCCGCCTCGCATCCCATCCGCCGCTCCCCTGCCTGCAGCCGTCCGATCTGGCCTACCACAACGCCGCCGAAAGCGACGGCCCCGGCCGGCACAACGTGAAATTTACCGGCTACGTTGACAGTTATCCCCTGCACAAGGACGGACGCCAGCGCCTGGACATTGAGGCGACCGCGATCTGGCTCGACGGCGCGCCGCAGCCGGTTGACGGCCGCGTCCGCCTGCAGACAGCCAGCCGCCATCCGTTCCGGTACGGCGACTTGGTGCGGGTCACGGGCCAGCTGACGGAGCCGCCGGTCTTCGACGGGTTCGACTACCGGGCCTACCTCGCCCGTAAGCAGGTCCACAGCCTGGTACGGTGGCCGCGCGTGGAGCCGCTGCCGGGTCAGCCGCGCGGCGGCTTCCTTTTGCGGCACGTCTATCGCCTGCGCGCGCGCGGTGAGGCCCTTATCAATCGCCATCTTCCTGAACCTTTTGCGGCCCTTGCCAACGGGATGCTGCTCGGCATAGAAGCGGGCATCCCCGACGACCTTTACGAACAGTTCAATCTCACTGGGACCAGCCATGTGATCGTCATCAGCGGCAGCAATGTCGCGCTCGTCTCCGGGCTTCTCATGGCGCTCGGCGTCAAACTGTTCGGGCGGCGCGCCGCCCTATGGCCGACCCTCACCGGCCTTGTCTTTTACACGGTCCTTGTCGGCGGCGATGCCGCAGTCACGCGCGCCGCCTTGATGGGTGGACTCTATGTGTTTGCGACCGTTCTGGGGCGTCAGAGCACGGCGCTGGTGAGTCTGGGCGCGGCCTGCTGGGCGATGACGCTGTGGAATCCCCTTACGCTTTGGGATGTCGGCTTTCAGCTCAGCGGCGCGGCCACGGCCGGCCTGATCCTCGTAGGCCCTCCGATCACCGACCGCGTCCAAAAATTCGGGCGCGCGCTCTCAGACCGGTTCCGCCGCGCCGCCGTGCCCGACATCGCGGCCCGGCAGTCTGAATTCCTCATGCCCAACTCAATCTGGGACCTCATCCGCGACAGCCTGCTCATGACGGTCGCCGCCAGCGTAACCACCCTCCCACTGATCGTTCTCTACTTCGAACGCCTCAGCTGGATCAGCCCGATCACCAACCTCTTGATCGCGCCCGTCCAGCCCCTGATCATGATCGCCGGAGGCTTGGGGCTGATCTTCGGGCTGCTCGGCCTCGAACAGGTCGCCCAGATTCTGTTGTGGATTCCCTTCGCCTGCCTCTGGTGGACAGTGGCGATGGTCGTTTCGAACGCCGCCCTGCCCGGCGCCAGCATGGAGATCGGCTGGTTCGGGTCCGAACACATGACCGTTGCCTATGCAGCGGTCCTCGCGCTCTACTGGCGCCAGCCCCTGCAGCAGACGCTCAACCGGATCACACTCGGTTTCATCCCTACCGCCGCCGCCGCCGCGCGCGAGCACGCTACCAACAGCCGCCGGCTGGCGAATCTGCTGCAGTCGATGCCCTCCTGGGCCTACGGCATCACCGCGCTCGCCGCCGTCCTCATCTGGTGGCTTGCGCTGACCCAGCCCGACGGCCAGCTGCACGTCCAGTTCCTCGACATCGGCCAGGGCGACGGCATCTTTATCCAGACGCCCAGCGGCCGCCAGCTCCTGATCGACGGCGGCCAGGACAGCCAGCAACTCTTCGCCCAACTCGGCGCGGTCATGCCCTTTTGGGATCGCCACTTAGACCGCGCCGTCGTGACCCACCCCGACGCCGACCACATCGCCGCCCAGATCGATCTGCCGCAACGGTTCAGACTCGGGCGCGCCATCATCAGCGCGAACACACTGGGCCACGAGCACACAAAGCCTTGGCTTGACGCGCTCAGCGTCGAAAACGTTCAGGTCATTGGACTGCAACAGGGCGGCTGGCTGGACCTGGGCGACGGCGTCTCCCTGTGGGCACTGTGGCCGCCGCCTGAAGCGGAACTGCGCGGCTGGGAAGAGGATGACAAGAACGAACGCTCACTCGTACTCAGACTGGTTTACGGCAACTTCACTCTTCTACTGACCGGCGACAGCGGCCATGCCAGCGAGGAGCGTCTCCTGCGCACGGGCCAGTCGCTCGCCGCGCAGGTACTCAAAGTCGGCCATCACGGCAGCGACGCCAGCACCGGACCAGACTTCATCGAAGCAGTCGGGTCCGGCGTCGCCGTCATACAGGTCGGCGCGGACAACCGCTACGGCCACCCCGACCCCGATCTGCTCGAACGCCTGCAGGGACAGATCATCCTGCGCAACGACAAGCACGGCCGCGTCCATATCCGCAGCGACGGCGAACGGATGTGGATCGAAACGGAAAACGGGGAGATTTCAGAGATTGTTACCGGCGGCGGCCCGACGCAGACGCCTTAGGGGCAGCGGCCCGGGGCGGTATTCCTTGGCGCCGCGCCCGCAGACCCCGGCGGGTTGTCAGGCGTCCGTCTCGCTTTCGGGTCGAACAAGGTAGAGGAGCGCAACCCCGAGGATTACGACCAGCCGGAATGCTGCCTGCCGTCCATCCCACACATCCGACTGCCACATCAGAAACCACTCACCGCCGATCGTGATGAACCCGGTGAACCACAGAACAATGCCCAGTGTCAGGCCAGCTATGGCAGGTCCCTTTGCCTGATTGAACGGTTCCGGCTCCTCGCGCGCCTTGAACAGCCGCGCCCCGCCCCACCAACACAGAACTGTAACCGCAGCCTCCGCCAGGATGATCACCCAATAGAGCAGATGATGCGCGAAGGCAATGTCGATGGCCCGCCACATCCCCCGATTGTCGGGAAATGTCGTGTCCATCTTGAGGACGTGGGCGACAAACTGGTAGTTGGAGCCGTAGTCAGTCAGATTGTTGAAGACCACGAGCAAGGCATAAAGCGCGATCGCCCATACGAACGCGATCTTCGAGTATCGAGTGTACACGGGATCTCCGGTCGCTGATTCGAGAGGATTGCTTCGAGGGAAACCACACCTTTTCCGGGCACGCGTAGGCCAGGAACTGTCAAGCGCGCCTCAACGCCTCTCCACCAGCTGCCGCAGCTCATACAGCCGGTTGAGCGCTTCCAGCGGCGACAACGCGTCGACCTCGAGCGAACGGAGCGACTCCACCGCCGGGTGTTCGCTGGCAAAAAGCCCTACCTGCATCGCCGCCTTCTGCTTGCGCCCCGGTGCCAGGTCCAGCAGCGTCGCCGGCCCCGCCGCGCCCGACGCCTCCAGATCGAACAGAATCTCCTCCGCCCGCCGCACCACCGCCCGCGGCAGGCCCGCCATCTGCGCCACGTGAACGCCGTAAGAGCGGTCGGCCTTGCCCGGCAGTATCCGGCGCAGAAAGACAACCTCGTCTCCGCTGTCGTCGACCGCCACATGGTAGTTCACTACCTGCGGCAGCCTCTCCCCCAATTCGGTCAGCTCATGGTAGTGCGTCGCGAACAACGTCTTCGCCCGCAAGGCAGGGGCGTTGTGGATGTGCTCGATAACCGCCCACGCGATCGCCAGGCCGTCGTATGTGCTGGTTCCGCGCCCGATTTCATCCAGGATCAGCAGGCTGCGCTCTGTCGCATGATTGAGGATGTTCGCCGTCTCGATCATCTCGACCATAAACGTCGACTGCCCGCGGTGCAGCTCATCGCTCGCGCCGATGCGCGTGAATATGCGGTCCACAACCCCGACGCGGGCCGCGGCCGCCGGCACGAACGAGCCTACCTGCGCCATCAGCGTGATCAACGCAGTCTGCCGCAGATAGGTCGACTTGCCCGACATATTCGGCCCGGTCAACACATGGATCAGCTCGCCCGGCGAAAGCTGCGCGTCGTTCGGCACAAACGGCTCGTCAAGCGTCTCCTCCACCACCGGATGCCGACCCGCGGCAATCGTTATCTCTGCGCCGTCCTCGATCTGCGGCCGGCAGTAGCTCCGCCTCAGCGCCACCTCCGCCAGCGCCGCGTACACATCCAGCTGCGCCATTGCCTCCGCCATGCCGCGGATCCTGTCCGCGCGCGCCGCCAGCTCCCCGCAGACCGCTCGAAAGAGTTCCTGCTCCAGCGCCAGCCGCCGCTCGTCGGCGTTCAGGATCTGCGACTCATAATCCTTAAGCTCAGGCGTAATATAGCGCTCCGCTTTCGTCAGCGTCTGCTTGCGGATGTATGCCTCCGGCACCCTGTCCGCGTGCGTATGTGTGACCTCTATGTAATAGCCAAAGACCTTGTTGTAGCCGACCTTCAGGCTCTTGATCCCCAGCCGCTGCCGCTCGACCTGCTCCAGAGAAGCCACCCACTCCTTCGCGTGCCGGTTGTCTTCGACTATCGCGTCCAGCTCCTCGCTGTACCCCGCCCTGATGATGCCCGGGTTCGCCAGCGTTGCCGAAGGCTGATCTTCGAACGCCCGCTCCAGCAGGTCCAGCTCGTCGATTCTGTCCGGCAGCCGCGCCAACATCTGCTCGATAAACGAGACATCGCCGGCCCTCTTCACGGTGCTCTCCTGCGCCGCCAACAGCAGATCGCGCAGGCCGGGCGCCCGCCGCAACGCGTCGCGCACACCGACAAGATCGCGCGGCAATGCCTTGCCCTGCGCAATGCGGTAGATCCACCGTTCCAAATCCCCGATCCCTCGCAACGCATCGCGCGCCTGCAGCCGCAACTCCGTCTCCTCCACCATGGTCTGCACCGCGTCCAGCCGTTCGTTGATCTGCGCGATGTCGAGCAGAGGCCGGCCCAGACGCCGGCGCAGCAGCCGCCCTCCCATTGGCGTCCAAGTCCCGTCGAGCACGTCCAGCAGACTGCCCTTGACCTCCCGGCCCCGCATCGTCTCTGTCAGCTCCAGATTGCGCCGCGTCGATTCGTCCAGCGCCATGAACTCGCCGGTACTGTAGCTCTGCAGACGGTCCAGCTGCGAGAGCGCGCTCGGCTGCATCTCCTTCAAGTAGGCGAGGACAGCCGCGGCCGCCCGCACAGCCTGCGGCTTCTCCTGCAACCCGAATCCGTCCAGGCTGCTCACGCCCAGATGCTGCTGCAGCGCCCTGCGCGCCGTTTCCTCCTCCACCTGCCACGGTTCGACCTGCGAGACCAGCGCCTCCATTCCGTTGACCAACCCGGCCAGCCCGCTCTCCTCCGCACGCCACGCACAGGTGATCAGCTCGCTGGGCTGCAGCCGGCCCAGCTCCTCCTTCACGCGGCGCTCGACATCTCCCCAGTCCCTGCCACCGATCTGCGTAGCTGCGAAAGCCCCCGTCGTGATGTCGCAGTAAGCGATGCCGGCCTCGTCGCCGCGCACGTTGAACAGCACCGCCGCCAGGTAGTTGTTGCGGTCCTCCGCCAGCATCGACGGCTCGTCAACCGTCCCCTTTGTGACGACCTGCCGCACCTCCCGCTCAACCAGCCCCGCGCCCGGCTCGCTCACCTGCTCCGCCACCGCCACCTTGTACCCCGCCTCCACCAGACGCGCCAGGTGGGCCTCCACGCTGTGATAAGGCACGCCGGCCAGCGGCGCGCGCTCGTTGCTTCCCAACGGCCGGCTCGTCAGCGCCACGTCGCACACCTCAGCCACGATCTCCGCGTCGCTGTCGAACGTCTCATAGAAATCGCCCAGCCGGAACAACAAAATGCAGCCCGGGTACTGGCTCTTCAGTTGCAGATACTGCCGGCGCATCGGCGTTGTCATGATCGCAATTTTCGCAGTAGCAGTGTGGCGCCTGAATCAGCCGCGCGGCGTCTGCGCGCGGCCGCCCGCAGTCCAGACAATGCGGCTGTTGGGGTCGCCGTACAGCGTATACGCCAGCCAGGTGGGGTTCCCGCTCTGCATTGCCCGCACCTGCTGCCGCGCCGAGTGGAACGCCTCGCCCAGCGTCTTTCCAGCCCACAACTCCTCGTAGAAGGCCTGCGCGAACCGCGAAGCCAGCTCGTCGTTCACCTCCCACAGCGCGCCCACGAACGCGGTCACGCCCAGCTGGTCCACCAGCCGCTGCGCCCAGCCGCCCAGACCGGTCAGGTTGAATCCGACGCGCGCGCCGTGGCAGGTGTTCAAGAAGACGAGCGGCTTCTCCCGCCTCATTCCTTGCGCTCTGCGCCGCGTCAGATCGCTCGGAAACAGGGGATCGCCCTGCAGCACGATCGGGGATTCGTCCACGAAAGCCTCGTTGAAATTGGCGTGCGTGGCAAAGTGATAGAGCTGTTCGCCGCCCTTCTCCGCCGCCTCCAGGAACTCCGCCCGCGTCGAAATCGGCGGCGCCACCTCGATCTGCCGCGCGGCGAGGCTGTCGAAGTACTCGATCTCCTTCCATACGAAGTCCAGGTCGAACATCGGCACCACCAGCCGCGCGGTCCGGATATCCAGGTCGGATGGCACGGCCGCGCCCGAGAGCCAGCGGCTCATCTGCCAGGCCGCGGCCAGGTGGTCGTCCTCCACGTCGCGGCCCTCCACAACGTCGTAGGGCTTGACCAGCTCCCACGGAATCCAGGGCTCATCGCTCACAATGAGCAGGTTCCTCACCACCCCGGCGTCGCGCAGCGCCTTCAACTCCCAGTAAACCTGCCGCAAGGGTTCGGGGAAAAGCTGCTCATAGAGCTCGACACCGATGTCCGCGACTTCATCCTCCATGCGGAGCGCCTCATCGCCGGGCAGATCAGCGCCGGCCCGCGCCGCGAGTGAACTCAACCGCTCGACCAGCCGCTCAAAGAAATGACCTGGGCTGGACAGATCACTGAAGACAATCGAGCCGGCCCCGCGGCCGTCCAATGCCGGCGCCTTCTGCGAATGCAGATGAAAATGCAGCGTGCGACCGTCCGCATCGCGCACGATCCGCAGCTCGACGTCCGCGGCCGGCAGCAGCGTCCCCTGGGGGATGGTGACCCCGTCGACCGCGCGCACGACCGAGGCCGGACCGAACGTGACCGGAACGCCGTCTTCATCGTCGCTGGCAAGCTCGGCCCGCCGCGTGCGCCCGCGCCAGAACTGGAAGCCGGCAACCTCGACCTCCAAGGTCAACGAGCCGGCGTTGCGCCCGCGGTGATAGAAGTCGACCGCGACCCATTGCGGCCCGGTGCGATCATCAGCAAGCTGCAGCAGAAACACGGCCGGCTGCGAGTCAGCGTCGCGCGGTACCGCGATCGTGCGCCGAAATGCCGGGCCGTCGCGCGCGCCTGCGCCGTAGCCGCTGACCTCCTCAAATGCCGGCGCGCGCACGACCACGTCGACAAACTCGACCTCCGCCGCAAAACTGATGTTGACCTCTCCCTCGCCCCGGCTCTCACGCGGCCGGTCGCGTACCAGCTGCACCACCAGCGGGTACTTGACGTCTGAACGATTCGAGATCGTCAGCGGAAAATCCACATAGGTATACAGCTGCACCTGCGGGCCGCCCCTGATCTCGCCCGTCGGCGGCGGCGAAGTGCGCCGCTGCGGGGCCTCCGTAGCCTTCCCTCCAAGCCCGCCAGGCCGCGGCTGCGCCGAATGCGGCGCCGGCCCTGTACGCGGCGGTCCGCCGGCCGAGCGCGGCATGTAGTGGGCCGGGTCGTCCCGCATCACCCGCAACAGATTGACCGACTCCAGGTAGTTGATCCCCCTCGGCGAAACGTTCCCGGCTGCGGCGCCCGCCGCGCCCTCCGCCGCCGTTTCCCGCACGATATCGAGCGCGGCGTCAACCGCCGCCAGCTCTTCGAGAAACTGCACCAGGACCGCCCGGCGCTCCCACGCGCTGAGGCCGCTGTCGCCCGCCGCGTCCGCTGTTTCCGCGCGCAACCGGTCCAGCCGGCCACGGGACTGCCCGTCCAGTTCCGACCAGACACGATAGAGCCGCCGCAGTATCGTATCCACCGCATTCAGCAGCCGGCGGTCGTCCCATGCCCGGAATGCAGCCGCCGCGCCACTTTGCTCGTTTTCAGGAAATCCGCCGCTATCCGGATCGAACATGGGAGCGTCCCTTCCCTCCTTTCCGCCTCGATTGCTATTCCTCAAACCGACCGGCGGATGACACCGCAAGATCGGCACGATCGTAACATAGCGATTGCGCTTTTTCAATTTCGCCGCAACTGTTCGGCTTCAGCTTCCGGCAGGCGGCGACGGCGGCACAACAGGTTGGGATTTGGCAGATTCCTCGGATCCGGTTGTATGATGCCCACGCGCCAAACCTGCCCATACGCAACACAGGAAACGCCGTCCCGCCGACCGCCTGCCACAGGAGCCCCGCATGACCGCCGTCCAGCTGTCGCGCACCGTCTACGATGGGATCATCGCGCACGCGCGCGAGGGAAAGCCCGAGGAAATCTGCGGAATCCTGCGCGGCCGCGCAGGCCGGGCGGTGCAGCTCTACCGCGCCCGCAACCTGGCTGAGGACCGGATTGACAACTATAACGTCGATCCACAGACGCTCCTGAAGCAGTTCGAGTTTGAAGAGGCCGGCGACGAGATGGTCGCCATTTACCATTCGCACCCCGTCTCGGTCGCCTATCCTTCGGCAACCGATGCCTGGAACGCCCACTACCCCGAAACCTACTATCTCATCTGCTCGCTCGAGTTCGACGACGCGCCGGTCATTCGCGCCTTTCGCATGGAGCCGCACTGGCCCGACGGCGACGTCGACGCCCTGCGCAACGCCGTCCTTTTCGATGAGGTCAGGCCGGGCCTCTTTGGCTACTATCAGGCCGCCGGTGACCCGGTTCCCGAGCAGGCGGCCGGCCTGTTGGCAGAGATCGAAGCGCCCCTCTACGTTGTTTACAACCTGGACGAATCGGGCGCGATCGAGGACTTTCGCGTCGTCCAGCTTCAGGAGTACCCGGTGCAGGTTAGCGCCTGCTGACGCGCCGCGGCGCCAGAAGACCTTTTGCACTCTACAACCCCGACTGCTTCCCGGCCGCGCGCGCATTCCCTGCGAATTGGAATCAAACTCCTCCTTTGTGCACCTTCGTGTCCATTCGTGGACCCCGGTGAATCTTCTCTCGCCTCACCACGCACAATCGCAATCACGCCCGTATAAGGAGGCTGCCGGCCCTTTGGGCGATTTGAGAACCTCGCCGCGGGCCACTTCGCCTGCGCACGCCGAAGTCAGGGTCGAAATCAGCGGTGGCGTCAGTCTCCTTGGCGATGAAGCCGCGCATGTGCGCAGAAATTGGGGCCGAATCTGTCCAGAATTGACCCAAGAGCGTCGTATTGTGTCGTAAAGTGGCTGCGAATTTCTGGGAAATCGGGTACCGATAGGGTATCGATTGGGTATTGAATTGCTTGTTTTGGCCTGTTTGGCCCAACTTTGAAAAATTTTTCGGCATTCTCGTGACAGGATATCGGCATGGACTCTCGTAGCAGGATACGGCCGCGGTCTGTTCCTGTCGCTTTTGTCGTGAAAACGCGCAAAATATGTCGTTTTGAGTGCCGAAAGTGCGCAAAACAGCGACAGCTGCGTGCTTTTCGTGACAGGATACAGAGCCGGGTGCCGGCGGCGCCGGCATGGGCTGCATGGCGGGTGTCATTACACTGTGGGTGGGCGGCGCGGCGGACGGCAGTTCTGCGCATTTCGAGTCTTTCCCGGCAGAGCCCGGAGCGAAGTTCGCCTGGGGCAGGATTGGGACGTTCGGTTCGGAGCAGGTCGACATGGTTTGTGGCCTGGGCATGGTGGGCGGGCATATGTGTGTATGCAGCGCGTTCGGGTCCAGCCTGGGTGTGTTCGGACTCGACCCTGCAGTATAGCACGTTTTGGAGACTCGTGCAGGGGATAGTGGATAGTGGATAGTGGTCGGAAACTGCCGAAACTCGAAACTCGAAAGGCGGAATTGGCGACGCGCACCTACGGCCGCATCGTGTCCGCGGCGCGTTGACTACAAGCTGGAACCGCGCACACATGGTGGCATTGCCTCCCGGTGGCTGACGCGTCAGCTGGGGAGGCGAACACACGGTGGAATTACAAGGGGGGCGTTGCGGGGGGTGTCCCCCCGCACAAGGGAGGGCCGGAACGGCCAGAACGGCCGTGAGTCGTGATTCGTGACTCGTGATTCGTGATTCGAACTGCGAGCGCCGCGCACGCACGCTGGCGGCGCGTCGGCGGCAAGCTGGAATCGCGCGCACGGTGGCATTGCCTCCCGGAGGCTGACGCGTCAGCTGGGGAGGCGCACACACGGTGGCATTACAAGGGGGGCGTTGCGGGGGGAGTCCCCCCGCACAAGGGAGGGCCGGAACGGCCAGAACGGCCGTGACTCGTGATTCGTGATTCGTGATTCGAACTGCGAGCGCCGCGCACGCACGCTGGCGGCGCGTCGGCGGCAAGCTGGAATCGCGCGGGCACGGTGGCTTCGGCATGGCTCGCTTTGACACGTCGTCTGGGGACGCGGCGGCACGGCGGCATACCTTTGATGGCGCTGACACACTAGCTGGAACCGCGCGCACGGTGGCATTGCCTCCCGGTGGCTGACGCGTCAGCTGGGGAGGCGCACACACGGTGGCATTACAAGGGGGGCGTTGCGGGGGGAGTCCCCCCGCACAAGGGAGGGCCGGAACGGCCCGACCGCCCAAGGGCAGTGGATAGTGGTTAGTGGATAGTGGTCAGTGGCCAGTTGCCAGTGGTCAGTGGTCAGGAACTGCAGGGAACGCGTTTGGCACGGTTGCTGCCTGAGGACCGGATGCTTGGGCACTGATTCCGGCCTGCACGCCATGCGTTGCCCTCGGCGCTGGCTTGACACTCGCCGCCAAAACCACTATAGTGTTGGCGACACAAACGAGAAGGGCTTTTCAATCCTGATGAGTCAACTGGGACAGGCGACCTACCGCATAACTTGCTCGTGTCTCTAGCGGGCGCAGCCAGCAAGGGGCTGGAGGCTTCCCGCTGCCCAGAATACGAGCGATAAGGGCGTTCGCTTGCCGTTGATTTCGCTCTCGACCGGCGTGCCCGGCGCAGCAGAGATGCAAGGCTTTCGCAGATGGAGCCGGCGCGCTGCGGCAGGCAACGAGGAAGGAGCCGCCGAGAAGGAATTGAAGCGTAACGCCGGAACTGTCGCTCAGATGGCTCCGGCTTTTTTGTTGCCGGGCCGCCCTTCGATTATCACGATCTGCACTGAACAACAAAGGAGAGCAGTCGAATGGCAACCGTCTTTGTGCCGACCGCCCTGCGCCGCTTCACCGCCGGACAGTCCAGGGTCGAAGCGTCCGGGGCAACCGTTGGCGAGGTGATCGGTCAGTTGGAAGGCAGCTACCCGGGCATCGGTGAAAGACTCCTCGACGATAACGGCGACGTCAAGCGTTTCATAAACGTCTTCCGCAACGACGACGAAATCCGCACCCTCGAAGGGCTGGCAACCGCCGTCGGCGAGAGCGACAAAATCTCAATTGTGCCGGCCATGGCCGGCGGGAGCAACTGACATTATGGCGCGACTCAACAAGGACCAGCTGTTGCAGCTGGCCAAAAGCGAAATCCAGGAGATCACCGTCAACGAGGTCAAGCAGCGGCTCGACGCCAACCAGAAGCTGACGCTCGTCGACATCCGTGAGCGCGACGAATGGGTGCAGGGACACATCCCCGACGCCGCCTTCGTGCCGCGCGGCTATCTCGAACTGCAGATTGAAGAGCATCAGCCCGACCGCGACCAGCCAGTCGTGGTCTACTGCGCCGGCGGCGTCCGCTCTGCGTTCGCGGCCCGCAACCTGCAGGAGATGGGCTACAGCGACGTCTACTCGCTGATCGGCGGCTTCGGCGGCTGGAAGAACGCCGGCCATCCCTTCAAAGTGCCGACCGTGCTCTCAGAAGACCAGCTCATTCGCTACAGCCGCCACACCATTCTCAGCGAGCTCGGCGAAGAGGGCCAGATCAAGTTGCTCGACAGCAAGGTGCTCATGATCGGCGCCGGGGGGCTGGGCAGCCCGGCCGCCATCTATCTCGCCGCGGCCGGCGTCGGCCAGCTCGGCATCATCGATTTCGACGAGGTCGATACCTCCAACCTCCAGCGCCAGGTGCTGCACGGCGTCAGCGACGTAGGACGTCCCAAGGTCGAGTCCGCGCGCGATCGCATCGCCGAAATCAATCCCGACGTCGAGGTTGTCGGCTATCGCGAGCCGATCACCAGCCACAACGCATTCTCGATCATGCAGGGCTACGATGTCGTCATCAACGGCTCCGACAACTTCCCGACCCGCTACCTGGTCAACGACGCCTGCCAGATGCTCGGCATCCCGCTCGTCGACGCCAGCATCTTCATGTTCGAGGGCCAGGTGACCGTATACCTGCCGGGCGAGGCCGACCCCGACAGCCCCTGCTACCGCTGCCTCTACCCCGACCCGCCGCCGCCGGGCGAGGTGCCAAGCTGCGCCGAAGCCGGTGTCCTCGGCGTACTGCCCGGCATCGTCGGCTCGATCCAGGCGATTGAGGCGATCAAACTGATCGCCGGGATCGGCGAACCGCTCTCGGGCCGCCTTCTCATGATCGACACGCTCGACATGACATTCCGCACGCTCAAAGTGGGCCGCTCGATCTCGTGCCCGGTCTGCGGCGAAGACCCGACCGTTACCGAGCTGATCGACTACGAGCAGTTCTGCGGCATGCCCAGCTTCGACGAACAGGCAACCGACAGCGTGGCCGAGACCTATGCCGAAACCGTCGCGGCCAACGGCGCCGCGCAGCCGGTCCCGGTAACCGTCTAGGAAAAAGGCGGGGAGACGCATCGACCCGTAACCGTCAAAGCGCCTCCCCGCCATAGACCGCACCTCCCATCGCGCGACCCATGATCGCCCAACTGCGCCCCTCTCTCCACGCGGAACCAAGGCCGAACGACAGCGCGATCTCCGTGCTCGACGACATCGGCGAAACGCCCCTTCTCGACTTGACCGAGTACGCCCGCAACTGCGGCGCCGCCGAGGGCGTGCAGCTCTACGCCAAGGCCGAGTGGGCCAACCCGGGCGGCTCCGTCAAGGCGCGCGCCGCGCTCAAGATCGTCGAAGAAGCGGAGCAGGACGGCAGACTGGGCGCGGGTCGGGTCCTGATCGACAGCAGCAGCGGCAACACAGCCATCGCCTACGCGCTGATCGGCGCGGTCAAGGGCTTCCCCGTCCACCTGGTGATGCCCGGCAACGTCAGCCGCGAGCGCAAGACGCTCGTCAAAGCCTACGGCGCCACGCTGGTCGAATCGGACCCGCTCGAAGGCTCCGACGGCGCCATCCGCCACGTGCGCCAGATCGTGGCCGACGACCCGCAGCGCTACTTCTACGCCGACCAGTACAACAACGACGCCAACTGGCGCGCCCACTACGAGGGCACCGGCCCCGAGATCTGGCGCCAGACCCAGGGTCGCGTGACCCATTTCGTCGCCGGTCTGGGCACGACCGGCACCTTTGTCGGCGCCGGCCGCTTCCTCAACGAGCAGGACCCGGCCGTCCAGCTCGTGGCCGTCCAGCCCGAAGACGAGCTCTCGGTGATCGAGGGCCTCAAATACCTGCCGACCGCAATTACGCCCGGGATCTACGCGCCATCCCTTGTCGACCGCCACATGACGATCGCGGCCGAGGCCGCCTGGGAGGCCTCGCAGGAGTTGGCGCGCACTGCCGGGCTCTTCGTCGGTTTCAGCAGCGGCGCAGCCATGGCCGCCGCGCTCCAGCTCGCCTTGGAGTTGCCCCCATCCGAGAGCGTCGTCGTCACCCTCCTTCCCGACGACGGCAGCAAATACGTCAGTCTCGGGCTCTTCGATTGAGCCTCGCGCGGTCCACGCGCCTCCAAGAGAGGCTACGGTCTCAGCCTCTGCACTGTTAGAGCCAGCCGATAACCGAGAACAGGGAACTGTAGCTACAAACAGTCCTCCTGATTCCCAAGCTGCCGCCGGCCGCGAAGGCTACTCTGGCGGGCCGGCGCTCTTCCGTGCGCCGGGCGCGTCCGTGCACCCGGCCGAGACTGAGCCTCTGGACTGAAGAGGCGCTCAGAAGCCGTTTCAGCCAGCTGGAAGCACCTCACTCCTGGGTGCAACGGATCGACTCCTCTTTCCGGTCATCGAAAAAGCTCTGGTTACGCTAACTCCACTTTCCTCATGCGGTAGCCGACGCGAGGTTCTGTGAATATGTATTGGGGGTTGCGTGCATCGTCCCCCAGTTTTTGGCGGAGTCTCTTTACAATGGTCCGGACCAAACCTGCGTCGCTGGAATGTCCTTCTCCCCAGACCTGTCGTAGTAACTGGTCGTGGCTCATAACCCGGCCCGCATTGGTTGAGAGTTCAAAGAGCAGAGCATACTCGGTGGCGGTCAGTACGACCGGACGTCCGGCCACAGACACCCTGCGTTCGGCATAGTCTACAAGCAGTGCTCCCTGCTGATAGCTACCGGACTGCATGAGCAGACCTCCACCTGAGCGTCGGCGCAAGGCTGCTCTGATCCTCGCCGCCAGCTCTGTCTGGGAGAAGGGTTTTGCCACGTAATCTACGGCCCCCATGTCAAACGCCTTGGCAATCAGATCTTCCTGTCCGTAGGCAGACAGGAAGATGACAGGCAGGTCATCCTTGGCCAGGATGTCTCGCATCAGCGCAATGCCGTCGGTCCCCGGCAGCATCAGGTCCAGCAGGACCAGATGGGGCTTCTTCTCTTGAATCAGACGGCCGACATCTTCCGGATTGCCGGTCACGATCGGGTCATAGTCCGCCTTGGAGAGGATGCTTCGGATGTACCTGAGCGCGTTCGGATCGTCGTCCACTGCCAGAATAGGCGTCCTCCCGATTGGCGGCTGTTCCGGTCGTTCGCTCGCGAATGCGGTTTCGACAGTCTCTCCGGAGCCCTCCTTCTCGGCCACAGGGAGGGTGAAGGTAAACCGCGCGCCCAGGCCGAGCCCCCCGCTCTCGGCCCAGATACGGCCGCCGTGCGCCTCCACGATGCCCCTGCAGATGGCGAGGCCGAGACCAGAGCCTTCATGGTCGCCGTGACCATCCTTGTCGCTGATCCGGTAAGACCTCCTGAACAGGTGAGGAAGCCTCTCTGCCGGTATACCCCTCCCCTCGTCGGTGACTGAGACGGCCACATGAAACCCCTCCTGTGCCGCGCTCACCTTGATTATCGACTCCTCGTCTGAGAATCTGGCCGCATTGGAGAACAGGTTGCTGAGGACTTGGACGACGCGTCGTTTGTCGGCCATGACCTGGGGCAGCCCGGGCGCGATCTCAATCCGGATACTGTGCCTGCGGCCCGTGCTCAGAAACAGGCTTCTGGCCTCGTCCACCAGAACGGCAACATCGGACGGCTCGGGGGCGACCGAAAGCGTGCCTGTTTCGATACGGGCCGCGTCGCGCAGGTCGTTTATCAGGCTGCGCATGCGTTCCGTCTGCTCCGAAATGACGCGATGAAACTCCCGCATTTCTGCGGGGTCAAGTGAGGCTGCGTCGTCAAGAAGCGTGTCGACCGAGCCCTTGATCGAGGTCAAGGGAGTGCGCATCTCGTGGCTTACCATGCCCATGAACTGGTCGCGCAGCCGTTCAATCTCCTGCAACGGCGTCATGTCCTGCATCGTCACGACGACGCTGTCAATTTCGCCTTCTTCAGAGTAGATCGGCGTGGCGTTGATCAGCACAGTCACGCTGCGACCGTCAGGGACCTGCATGACGATCTCCTCAAGGCGAACCGTCTCGCCGGTGTTCAGTGTTCGCGCCAGCGGGATCTCGTCCAGGGCAATCTCACGCCCATCCGCGCGGCGGTAAGTTATCAATTCGAGGAGCTCCTCTATGGAGCGCCCCGGCATTTTCAAGTGGCTGACGATCCGTTTGGCCTCCTGGTTGAACGAGAGCGGGACACCGAGCCTCGCATCAAAGACGACCACGCCCACAGGCGAAATACTGATCAGGGTTTCCAGATTGTCTCGCGCCCGCTGCTCATCCCGGTATCTGCGCGCGTTGGTAATGACGAGCGCGGCCTGACATGCAAACATGACAAGTATCTCTTCATCTTCTGAGGTGAACTCGCGTTCGACTGCATTGCCACCCAGAAAGATGTTGCCGACGCGTTCCCCTCCATGGAGGATGGGCGCGGCAAGAAAGGAGAGCGGCGCGCTCAATGCGTCGGGCAGATGGGGTTCGGGCAGGCCCAAGGCACCGAGGTGGCCGGTCACGTCGTTGTGGCGAAACGGCTCCGAAATATCGCCGAAATTTTCGTAGAGTTTCAAGGCATTGGGCACATCCCATATGCGTTGGGCCTCTTCGTAGGTCATGCCGGAGGAGAGAAAGTCCCCGGCATATTGCGTTTCGTCGAGGAGTGTGAGCACACCGCAGCGTGCGCCTGTAAGAGAGCAGGCGGAGTCGAGAACACTTTGCAGAACGGCATCGAAGTCAAGGCTCTCGTTGATTTGAAGACTGGCCCTGCTCAGCCTCGACAGGCGGTCCCGCAGGGCTTCGTTTTCTCGTTTCAAAACGTCTGGTTGCTTCATCTAACTCTCCATTATCGGAATTGGTGTGCGACGACTGGTTGCAAGCCCTGACAGGAGGCGTGAATATCGCAACCCGATACCATTGTACCCAAAGCTTGTGAGTTGACATAATACTGACATAAGATTGTCCCCAAATGACATGCAAATGACACTTCAAGATCGTATACTCAGGTGCCAACGGTCATCGCATTGAGACAGGCTTGCAAATGGGCCACATTCACGGCAACGCCAGCAGCAACAACAACGCCAGCAGGGCATCGCGGCGAAGGGGAACGAATCCGCTGGGTGACGGTTGCAAGGCCGGTTGCAGGCTGGTACCGACTGGATGGAACAGGACATGACGAAACGCGTTTTGAAGTTTCCCCCAAGAATGAGACGGCGCATGTATAGCGACCGACAGATAGCGCAGGCCTTGCAGCTCTTAAGCGAGCTCAGCAACGGACAGCGCGCGTCGGAGAAGACGGGGGTCCCTCGCAGCACGCTGAATCAGTGGCGGATCCGGTATCAGGCCGATGAAGAGTTTGCCCAACGCATCGACCAGGTCCTGGATGATGGGGAAACTCTGTCATCGCCGCTGGCAGACAGTGGCCCTGCCCGAGAAGGACGGCTCGATCAGCTTGCAACCCAATAGCGCAACCGCCTCGACAGGCAGCCTGGAATCGCGAAATAAACTCATGGACAAAGGAGCACTTATAAGTTACTGCATAGGGCTAAGGCGCCAATTGCCATACTCCACCCAGAGTGCCAGAACTGGCGGTTTGAACCTTAAGGGGGAGTTGCGGTGCTACCTCCAAGAGCATATCCGCTAGCCGATCGGACCTGCCCGCCGCCGGCTGCTAGCGGCAGATGGGGCGAGGCAAGCGTCGACGGAAAATGAAGACCGAGCACACACACTGTTGATCGGCTTCCTCAGAGACCACTGTATGTTCTGTCGTACGCCTGGGGTTTTCATTACTATTGTGATCCTGATTGCGAAAAGGGCACTGCTTGCCTGGGAAAAGCTGGCGTCTGGAGTCAGCTTCGGCCTGACCTCCTGTAAGGTCATGGCCGATTGATACAGCCTATATGAGAAGCTACGCCAAAAGGGACCGACTCACCGCATGAGGCTAATCGGAGCGTGGGTGCCGACCGGATACGACTACGCCGAGAGGGTCCTTCCTCGCCACAGACGTTTTTCCAGCGGCGAAGACAGTTTCGACTGCACAAGATTGCGAAGTAGCGGGGGGGTCCATGGCTCGCTGGACTACCTAACTCCCCCTCTCACCTTCCTCCTTGATCAGCGCGGGCGAAACCAGATCACCGGCCAGCCCCCTGTGCGCGCAAGCGTTCACCCTGGGGCATCCTGGCTAAGGCCAAATTGCATTCGCAAATACACCTGTGGAACGGGGGGCGGCCGGACTGGTTCACACATTGAGAAAACTGATGAAGATTCGTCTCACCCTAGCGATAGCCTTCGGTTTCATGGCATGGCTCTACTCGATGCCTGCGCCGGCAGTTGAACCTGGTTGGGCTGCCCTCGGATGAACCAGTCGCGTGCCCAGTGCCGTGTCACTTGCGTACCACACAACGACTGCCACAAGTGGTGCCCGGTAGGCGGGAGCGGCAATGGCTTCGTGAACGAACCGCATCTCCCCGGCGTGTCGCAGGTCGTCACGCATTTATTGGCGCTGATTTTCCCAGCGACCACCGCCTCCTTTCGGTGCGCGTGGAGGAGGAGACCGGTTTCAACTGGGCCACTTTCGTCGTAGCCAAGGAGGAAGGCTGGTTCTACGCGATCGGACACTGGGACGGCTGCCAGTACGAAGGCATCTCCGACTGGATGCCGGCCGAAGGGTAGTCGAAAGAGAGAGGTGTGTGCCCATCTCGAAGGGAGGAAGGCAATGTAACACATCAGCAGCTCAGCGGCCGTCGCCGGCATACGGGTGACCAATCTTTTGGCGCAAGAGGTATTCACATTGGTCGGTCTGGACAGGAAAGCGAACGACAACAAAGGTGCGAGTTCACAGGCACAGCTTCTTGCAGTAACGACCCGGTCCGACTGAAAGGAGTCCTTAACATGACTGCCAAGGCCCGAACGATCGCAATCGTTATCGCAATCATTCTTATCGCTTTCGGCCTCTACTTCAGCGGCCCGATCCACATCGCTGACCTCATCGTCGGGTAGTCCAAGCAAGGCAGAGTGTTGTCTCGCCAGGTTTAAAAGCTGCAGAAGGTCCAGGAGGCGGAGGGGGCGCTCCCATTGTCCGACAGCCAATCCAAAGCAGAGCAGTCGGACAGCGCCGCATAAGAGGCATGCTGAGGCGGATATCGAGACGCCTAAGGAGCCGCGGCACGCGGCAGAAGGTCCAGAGGCAGAAGAAAAAATATCCAAACCTGGTTCATGGCTGGCAGCCGGTGCGCCCCTCCGATGAGATCGGCGCAAATGGCGAAATCCTGCGCCTCGAAATCTGCATCGGCTGCAAGGCCATACGACGCACGGCCTACCACAGCGATGGCCGCGTCCGGGTAGTAGCCACCGACCCCGATCCCTTGCCGCTGTTCTGCACAGTGCCATTTGAAACGCCGGGCCAGGTCTTCTAGCGTTAGGCTAGCCCTGGCAAGAGGAAGATTCATCGTTAGCGGCACCATTTGGATGTTTCAGCCGTAGCCAGGTGAGAGGGATGTGCATGCCATACGATTCTCCGACCTGCACTGCGACGAACAGCCAAAAGAAGTAGCTGTTTTCTTATCGCGGGTGTTCGCTTGGGTACGCGAGGAGATTCCCTACAAATCTAGGCCAATGCCGTTCGCACCGATGCCGTTCGCACCGATGCCGTTCGCACCGATGCTTCTCGGTCATCGTCCGATCGCAAGACAGCGCCGCGCGCCATCGTCCACAACAGATCCTGGCCAGCCCTCTGTGCGCTCACGCGTTCGACCCGGGGAGCCTACAACTGCGCTTTAGCGACAGCTTTA
>DAOUHX010000332.1:0-5518 GCA_034428395.1 Caldilineaceae bacterium | reverse complement strand
GTCCTGCAGATTGTAGGCCCGCAGTTTCTCCTCAAGGCCGATGCCCCGCCCCTCCTGGCGCAGATAGATCAGCGCGCCCCGGCCTTCGGCCGCAATCGCCTGCATCGCCTGCGTCAACTGTTCACCGCAGTCGCAGCGCTGCGAACCGAGCACATCCCCGGTAAAGCATTCCGAATGGATGCGCACAAGCAGCCCTTCGCCGTGCGCGTCGCCCATCACCAGCGCCAGACAGTTTTTCTCGTCCCAGTCGCTGCGAAAGTGATGCAGGCAGAAGACGCCGTCCGCGGTGGGAATGCGGGCGGTGACCGTGCGTCTGACTGCAGTTTTTGGTTTTGCGTTTTGCGTTTTTAGTAACGTCAACCGCAGTGGCCGCCTGGTGCCTTGGTTTTCACTGAGAACTAGAAACCAGCAACTGAAAACTCAACCAAACCGCTCCTCCAGCCAGGGGTCCCCCTGCATGTGGTAGCCGTGGCGTTCCCAGAAGCCGGGCCGGTCGCCGCGCATAAACTCCAGAGCTCGCAGCCATTTGGCGCTTTTCCAGAAATACTTCTTTGGCACCAGCAGGCGCAGCGGGTAGCCGTGGTCCGGTTCGATTGGTTTGCCTTGATAGAGATAGGCCAGCATCGTGTCGTCGTCATCGAGTACATCGAGCGCGACATTTGTCGTGTAGTCGCCGTCGCAATGGGCCATCACGTGCGTCGCGGCCGGATCAACCTCGATGTGGCGCAAAAACTCCCGCCACGGTACTCCCGTCCAGGTTGTATCCAGCTTGCTCCAGCGCGTCACGCAGTGGATGTCGACTGTCTGGGTCTTGGCCGGCAGTGCCATCAGTTCCTCCCACGAGAAGCACTTCTCCCCGGCCAATCCGAAGATGTTCAGATTCCACCTGTTCAGCGAAGGATATTTGACCGTCGGGCCGTAGGTCAGCACTGGAAATCGTTCGGTCAGAAACTGGCCCGGCGGTACCCGCTCTTCGCGTGGGCCGCTGGGAAGATTCTTGACCCGTTTCAGGCGTTCGACCTTACGGAAGGGATTTTCGATACGCATAGTTCCATCTCCAATCCGGGGACAGGCGGCCGCAAATTCAGGCGCCGTCCACCGCCTTATACCGTTTGAGGATCAGGGACGCGTTCTGCCCGCCGAGACCGAACCCGTTGCACAGCCCGGCATTGACCTGGCAGGCGCGGCTGACGTTGGGAACGTAGTCGAGGTCGCAGTCCGGGTCCCGTTGATTATAGTTGATCGTCGGTGCGATGCGCTGGGTCTGCATTGCTTGCACCAACGCCGCGGCACTCTGCGCGCCGGCCGCACCCATCGCGTGGCCGATGCTGCTCTTGAGGCTGGTGACCGGGATATTGTAAGCATCCTCGCCGAAGATCCGTTTGATGGCAGCGGTCTCCGATTTGTCGTTAAGAATTGTGCCGGTGCCGTGGGCGACGATCCAGTCGATTTCGTCGGTGCCGAGGCCGCTCTCGCGCAGCGCAATGCGCATACATGCGGTCGCGCCATTTCCCCCCGGGTCCGGCGCCACCATATCGAAGGCATCTTCACTCAGCCCGTAGCCGGCGAACTCGGCCAGGATCTGCGCCCCGCGCGCCTGGGCATGTTCCAGCGTTTCCAGCACAAACGCAGCCGCGCCCTCGCCGACGACCATGCCGTCCCTGTCGCCGCTGAACGGACGGCACGCGCTTTCCGGCTCGTCGTTACGCGTGCTGGCCGCGCCCAACCGGCTGAAGGTCGAAATCGCCATCTTGGTGAGATAACCCTCAGCGCCGCCGGTCAGCATCACATCGGCCTCCCCGCGCTGGATGCGCCGCGCGGCCTCGCCGATGCTCGTAATGCCGGTGGCGCACGCCGTGACCTGGCTGTTCGTCGGCCCCGTGATGCCGCACTTGATGGCGATAAAGGTTGGCGCGCTGCTGATCAGCGCGGCGGTGGCGTTGGCCGGATTGAATCGCTTCGGCCCGCCCTCCTCCAACCTGCGGCCCTCCTCCTCGACAATATCCCAGCCGCCGAAGGCAAGACCCATCTCCACGCCGACGCGCGCACGATTTTCTCCCGCAAGATCAAGAGCCGAGTGCGCCAGCGCTTCCTGCGTCGCTTTCCAGGCCAATTGCGTGCCCCGGCTCGTACGCCGCACGTCTTTGCGGTCCATGTAGGCGCGCGCATCCCAATCGTTCACCCTGGCGGTGATCTGCGTGGGGAAATCGCTTGCATCCCAGTGCGTGATCGGACCCGTCCCCGATTTTCCCGCCATCAACCCGTCCCAGGAGCTTGCCAAATCGTGCCCCAGGGGCGTCACCATCCCGATACCGGTGACAACGACGCGTCGGGCCGAGCCTCTCTCATTTCCGTTCATCTCAGTGAACACCAGTTTCCAATTGCCGGTTGCCAGTGACCGGTTGTCAGTTGCCAGAAACACCACTCGTGGAAGCGGCCGCCGCAGTTTTCGTGTCAATTCGTGCAAATTCGTGGACAAACCTGCTGCAGTTACTGGCCACCGACAACTGGCCACCGACCACTGGCCACCGACCACTGCAGTTACCGCATCGTCAGCGCCATTACCGCTTTCTGGGCGTGCATGCGGTTTTCCGCCTCATCGTAGACAATCGACTGCGGTCCGTCGATCACCTCATCCGTCACCTCGATGTTGCGGTCCGCCGGCAGACAGTGCATATACAGCGCCCCGTCGTTCGCCAGCGCCATGCGTCTTGAATCGGTGATCCAATCCGTATACTGGCTGCCGATCCGGGCGCTCTCCTCGTCGTCATCGGTCGTCAGCAGCGCCCCCCAACTCTTGGGGTACAGGATATCCGCCCCCTCGAACCCGGCATCGAAATCGTCCAGAATCTCGAAGCTGCCGCCGTGCTGCCGCACATTGTCCTCGGCCTTCTGCACGATATCCGGCATCAGCTTGTATTCCGGCGGGTGCGTCAGCCGCACGTTCATGCCGAAGCGGGTCATCTGCAAGACCAGGCTCTGCGGCACCGAGATCGGTTTCTGGTAGCTGCTCGCATAGGCCCAACTCACGTTGATCGTCTTGCCACGGGGATCGCCGACTTTCTCCACGATCGTCATCAGATCGGCCAGGATTTGGAATGGATGATAGATGTCGCACTGCATATTCAGCACCGGCGCCCGGCTCGCCTCCGCCACACTGTTGATGTACCCGTTGCCGATGCCCCAATCGCACTGCCGGATGGCGATGCCGTCGTAGTAGCGCCCGAAGATCTCACCGATCTCCTTGCCCGTGTCGCCGTGGCTGATCTGCGTCGTCTCGTGGTCGATGAAGGCCGCGTGCCCGCCCAGCTGCGCCATGCCAGCCTCAAAACTGGAGCGCGTGCGCGTGCTGGTGAAGAAGAAGAGCATCGCCAGCGCCTTGTCGCGCAAAAGCGGATGGCCGATCCCCAGTGCTCGTTCTCGCTTGAGCGTAAGCGCAACGTCCAGCACCGTCTCGATCTCCTCCTTCGAGAAGTCCATATCGCCGATAAAATCGCGGCCGCGTAAGTCCGTCTGCATTCGAGCCTGCTCCTCTTTCCAATCTATGTGTTTGCCATCCAGTTTTCAGTAACTGCAACTCCACTCGCTTCTGAAGCGGAAAGCCTGCCCTCCACCACGCTTGGCGCGGCCGGGTACTGAAAACTGAAAACGAAAAACTACAAACTGATCCTCGTTCCCGTCTCGCCCGACAGCGCTCGCTGTAGATTCTGCGGATTCGTGATCAGGCAGCGGGCGTGTGGGTTGTTGCTATTTTCCAGAAATTCGATGCATGCGTCGATCTTGGGCTGCATGCTGCCGGCCGCGAAATGGCCCTCTTCCCGATACCGTTTTGCATCCGCAACCGTGAGTTGGGTCAGATCGACCTGCTGCGGCGTGCCAAAGTGCAGCGCCACCTTTTCCACGCCGGTGCTGATCAGAAAGAGGTCGGCCGCCAAATCGACCGCCAGCAGGCTGCTGGCCATGTCCTTGTCGATCACCGCGGAGACGCCTCGCAGTTTGCCGTCGGTGTCGCGCACAACCGGTATGCCGCCGCCGCCGCAGGCCACAACTGCCCAGCCCATTTCGATCGCCTGACGAACCGCCTCGATTTCCACAATCTCCACCGGCCTCGGGCTGGGGACAACCCGCCGCCAGCCGCGCCCGGCGTCCTCAACAACATGCCACCCCCGGGCCTCAAATGTGCGCGCCGTCGCTTCATCCAGGAAGCTGCCGATCGGCTTGGAAGGGTTGTCGAAGGCCGGGTCGTCTTCGTCCACCCGCGTCTGCGTAATGATGGTTGTGGTCTCTCGCCCGATCTGTCGCTGGCGGAAGTCGTTATTGAGCGCCTGCTGCAGCATGAAGCCGATGCTGCCCTGCGTATCCGCCACCACCAGGCTGAACGGGATCGTGTGGACTTCGCCCAGCGCGAGTTCATTGCGTCGCAGGATGAACCCCACCTGCGGCCCGTTGCCGTGCGTGATCACGACGCCCTTCCAACCGTCTTCGATCATCTGGGCGATCTGCCCGGTCGTCTCATGCACTGCATCCCACTGGTGGACGATTTCCGGCCGCGTGCTGTCGGCGATAAGGGAGTTGCCTCCGATGGCAACGACGGCCAGGTCGGTTGTGAGTCCAGTGTTGTTTTCGGCAGTTATTGGCGATTCACGATCAGGCATTATCGGCTTTGGTGTACGAATAGGCGTTCAACTGTCGGGAAGCGCTGAGGGTCCCCTGATTATATGAACCGGCACACGAAAAGTCAATGCGCTGGGAACCGGCGCGCGCCGGGGAGCGCGGCAGATTCTGGGGGAAAGTTCTGTGCGCCGATTCTCTGGCTGTGGCTCGCGAGCCGTTGTTGCGGGCCGGCGGCGCGGGCGCAGGCATGTCGCGTCCGAAAGATACTGAGTCGAAAAGAGGAATCCGGGCTGCAGTTCAGGGCAGGGTAATGGTGAAGGTCGAGGAGGCAGCGGAAATTCTGTTGCTATACACGGTGAATGCAAGATATTGGAGGGTCCGCTTTCGTCTGGATGACGACGGGATTCTGCTGAAAAGTCAACGGTCCGAGCCAGCGCGGCCGGGATCTCTCAGGTTTTTGATTGTCAGGGTCATAATTGAGCGATGTTGGGCGTCAAACTCTGTTTGCAGGTGCAATCTCCCGAGAATGCCTGGCATGCGCCAGCGGCAGCCGGATGGTGAAGGTGCTGCCATGACCAACCCCGGCGCTTGATACGTCAATCTTTCCGTCATGGGCCTCGACAAGCGCTTTCGCGATGGCCAATCCCAGCCCAACGCCGCCGGAGTCACGCGTTCGATTCTTATCGACTCGGTAGAAGCGGTCAAAAACACGTGAAAGGTTTTCTGGTGCGATGCCGTCACCGTTATCGGCCACAGCAATCGCGACCGTCTCATTTTCCGCCCGCAATGAGAGCGTGATGACCCCGCCGGCCGGCGTGTGTTGCAATGCGTTGGTCAGAAGGTTCTGCAAGGTTTGGGCGAACCGCATGCGGTCGAAGGCCGCAATGACTGATGATGCCGGCAA
>DAOUHX010000331.1:0-4493 GCA_034428395.1 Caldilineaceae bacterium | reverse complement strand
GCGACCGCCATCGGCAGCACCCTGTTGACAAAAAAGTTGTGCCGCTTGATCAGGTACTGCCCCAGCCAGCTCGCCATGAAGAAGCTGAAAAACAGATAGTGCGGATCGCGCGCGACCGGCCAGCACCAGCTGTTGGCAATGACAAGCCGCCTGACCCGCGGCGGATGCTTGCGCGCGAAATCAAGGCCGATCGGCCCGCCCCAATCGGTCACGTAGAGCGTCAGGTCGTGCACGTCGAGATGGTCGAGCAGGGCCGCGACCGCGCCGGCGTGGGCTTCCGGCTTGTAGTCGGCCGGCTGATCGCTGCGCGCCGAAAGGCCGAAGCCGATATGGTCGGGCGCGATGCAACGGTACTGGCCGCGCAACGCCTTGACCAGATGGCGGAACTCGAAGGACCAGGTCGGGTTGCCGTGCAGAAAGAGGAGCGGCTCGCCCGCGCCCTCGTCGATGTAGTGCATCGCGTGGCCGGACGGCGTGGTGAAGAAACGGCTTTCAAAGGGGAAGATCTCGTCCGACACCCACGCAGGGCGCGCCGGGGGTTCAAGCTGGCTCATGGGGGACTCTCCTGTGCTGGGTGGAAGGCAGCATTACATCCAGATGCGGAGCGGCGCATCCCCTTCTTCGTCGGGGTCCGCCGATTCGGCCTGCCCGTTGCCGGCTGGCGCGCCGTCATGCTCGCCGCGGGCCGCGGGCGACGCGGGGAGCGGGACCGGTTCAGCCTCCAATTCAGACTCTGCGCTCGGCGCGGCCTCCTCGGGAACGGGTTCCGCCGCGACTTCGCTTTCGCCATCGCTTTCCGCCCCGTCCTGGAGGTAGACCTCCCGGCCCTGGCTGCGGCCCCGGTCCGGCCCCAGAACACCGGCCGCCTCGAGCTGCCCCACGAGACGGCTGGCGCGGTTGAAGCCGACGCGCAGCTTGCGCTGGAGTATCGTCACCGAACCGCGACCGGCCTCGTTCACCACCTGCACCGCCTCGTCGAACAGCTCATCGCGTGCGCCGTCGGCCGGCAGCGTTTCGACCTCCCGGACCGGCCCGTCATCCTCATCCACAAGGGCCGGCAGCTCGTCCCTATCGCCCTGCGCTGCCTCCTCTTGCCCATTTTCCGAGCCCGTGGCCAGAGACGTTGCATGCGGAGTCAGGTACGGGAGAGGAACGCTCTCCTCTTCATCATCTCCATGCCCCTGGAGATAGCTCTCCAGTTTGTGGAAGTTCTGCCAGTAGCGGACGATGCGGTTGGTCTCCGGGTCGTCGAGAAACGCGCCCTGCAGCCGCTCGAGCTTGCTCGCGTCCGGGGCCATGAAGAGCATGTCGCCGCGCCCCAGCAGGCTTTCGGCGCCCGGCAGGTCGAGGACGACGCGGCTGTCTATCTGGCTGGTCACGGCGAAGGCGATGCGGGCCGGGAAGTTGGCTTTGATCAGACCGGTGATGACGTCGACCGAGGGCCGCTGCGTGGCGATGATCAGGTGGATACCGACCGCGCGGGCCATCTGCGCCAGGCGGATCACGTGCTTCTCGACCTCCTCGGGCGCGGCCATCATCAGGTCGGCCATCTCGTCGATGACGACGACGATATAGGGCAGGATCTCCTCACCCAGTTTTCGCAGATAGTCGTTGAATCGCTCCAGGTCGCGCACGCCGGCCTGGTTCAGGAGCTGGTAGCGCCGCTCCATCTCCTTGATGCACCAGAAGAGCATCCCCGCGGCGCGGTCCACGTCGGTTACGACCGGGCTCAGGAGGTGGGGCGTGCCGTTGTAGACGGTCAGCTCGACCATCTTGGGGTCGATCATCAGCAGCCGCAGCGTTTCCGGCGTGTGCGTCAGCAGCAGACAGCCGATGATCGAATTGATGCAGACCGACTTGCCTGTTCCGGTGGCGCCCGCGATCAGCAGATGGGGCATGCGCGTGAGGTCAGTAGTGACCGGCTTGCCGCGCACGTCCTCGCCCAGCGCGATCGGCAGGCGACCGCGCGCCTGCACCGCCTCGAACGCCTCGCTCTCCATCAACTCCTTGAGGCCGACATTGTTGCTCTCCGAATTGGGCACCTCGATGCCGACATAGCTTGTCCCCGGGATCGGCGCCTCGATGCGCACGGTGCGCGCCGCCAGCGCCAGCGCAAGATCGTTCGTAAGGCTGGCAATCTTGCTGACCTTGACCTTGGTGCGCTTGATCTCGCCGCGCACCATCCGCTCGATATAGCCGGGACGGATCAGATATTGCGTGACCGTGGGGCCGGCGTTGACGCCTTCAAAGTCGGCCGGGACGCCGAACAGCGCCAGCGTCTCCTCCAGCAGCCGCCCGCGGTAGCGGATCAGGTCGTCGCTGTCGCTCGACCGGTCCCAGAAGTCCAGCATATCGTTCAGCTGCGGAAGCTCCCAGGCCGGCTGCGTCCTGCCGTCTCTGGCCGGCAGCTGCTCTTCGCCGCCGAGCATCGAAAGCTGATTGTCGGAAACCGCAAGCCCGTGCGCCTCCGCTTCGCGTCCATCATCTGCGGCGGGGCCGGCGTGCGCCGGCGCGGAAAGCGGCGTGGTGGGCGGCGTAAGCGGGGCCATCGCGCGCCTGTCCTCTTTCTGCCCGTTGCCGAAACCGGGGAAGCTCATCTGCTGGCCTTCGCGCCGCGTTTCGCGCCAGGTCGCGCGCAGGCTCTCCCACCCATCCAGGGCCATGTCAGCGCCGCCATTCCAGAGCGACTCCCACAGGCGGCGGCCACTGACCAACGACAGCCCCAAAAGGGCGCTGCACACGAGCAGCGTCCATGCGCCCCAGCCGGGCAGCCCATCCTCAAGCAGATTGGCGATGAAGAGACCGAGCGCGCCGCCGGCGCCGCCGTCGGCAATGCGCGCCGCACGCGACAATGAAGGCAGCCACAAGGTGATGGCGGTGATGTAAGCCAGAAAGATGAGCAGCAGACCGGTGGGGATGCGCCAGGGCAGGATGGGCAGCGCCCGCTTTGCCCCCGCACGCGTGCTCGAACCGTCAATAACGTGCAGGACCATCCACAGGCCGAGGAAGCCGGTCAGCAGGGGTACGCCGGCCACACCATCGCCGGTGGCGGCGCGCAGGAGATCGATCCAGAAGCCGGTTACGCTGCCGCGCGAGCCGGTGAGCAGGCTGAGAAGGGTGAAAACCGAGACCAGCACGAGGGCAAGGCCGACGATCTCAAAACGGGTGACGACCGCCAACCCATCCAGGAGCTGCCTCAGCGGATTCGTATTTCTCTTTCGACGTCGTTTGGCTGCCATGTCAGGTGAAATCCTTATGCCGCCGCGTCGACCTGGCCAACGCGGCTCGCTACAACCGGTCAGCCGGGTAGACTGCGGCAGAGCGCCGTACTGTCCTGAATTACGTTTGGGAAAAGAACAAACGTTCCCAAGACAGTATAGCAGCCAACCGGGATTTCACCAACAGATTTTCAATGTGAATACCGCTTGACACAGCGACGTTTCGTCTGCGTTTACCAACCGAAACGCGGGCGTCTCCCCCGCCGGGGCCTGCCTGAGCTCCTAACTCGCGGCCAGCTTCAGCCCGTTGCCGGTCCGACCAAGAACGAAGGACATTCCTCCTCAGCCTTTGGACTCAAAGCACCGACAAGGAGTCCAAGAAGCGTTTACCAGGGAGCGGAACACTAGAAACTGAAAACCAGAACCTAAGAACTGACTACACCTGAATCACCACCGGCAGAATCATCGGCCGGCGCCCCATCTCATTGCTGCAGAAGCTGGCCAGCGCGTTGCGGATGCGGCGCGAGAGCGCGGCCGGCGCGACCTTGCCCTTGACCTCGTTGCGCACGATCTCCTCGGCGCGCAGAATCAGACCTTCGTTGTCGCGAATATAAACGAAGCCGCGGCTGATGATCTCCGGCCCGTAGAGAATCGAGCCGTCGAACTCGTCCAGCGCGAGGATACATACCAGAAAACCGTCGCTGCCCAGGTGGCGGCGATCGCGCAGCACAACGCCGCCGACGTCGCCAACCCCCAGCCCGTCGACAAAGACGTGGTTGGCGCTGACATGCTCGCCCAGCCGCGCCTGCACATCGTCGTCCCCCTCCTCGAAACGGCCGAACTCAACCACCTGGCCATCCTCTACCACAAAGACGCGCGCGGACGGGATACCGGTGCTCTGCGCCAGCTCGCCGTGGAGCACGAGATGGCGGTAGGCGCCGTGCACCGGTATGAAATAGCGCGGCCGCACCATCTCCAGCATGCGGCGGTAATCATCCTTGCCTCCGTGCCCGCTTACGTGGACGTCGTCGGAAATCTCGTGATAGACGACACGCGCGCCGCGACGGAAAAGGTTGTCGACCGTGCGGTTGAACAGCTCCTCGTTGCCGGGGATCGGCGTCGCGCTCAGCACGACCGTGTCCCCCGGGCGCAGGCTGATCTGGCGGTGGTCGTCCATGCTCATCCGCACCATCGCGCTGGTCGGCTCACCCTGGCTGCCGGTGGCGATGATCGTGACCTTGTGCGAGGGCAGCGCCTCCATCTCGTGCGCGGTCA
>DAOUHX010000330.1:0-1521 GCA_034428395.1 Caldilineaceae bacterium | reverse complement strand
GGATTGCGGAGCAGGTCGTCCATCTGCGCCTGCTCAACGATCTCGCCGGCGTACATGACGAAGATGCGTTCCGAGAAGTATCGGACGGTGGAAAGGTCATGGGTGATGTAAACAACGGCAAGGTTATGTGATCGCTGCAGTCCTTGCAGCAGGCGCAGGATCTCGACGCGTACCGACATGTCCAGCATCGAGACCGGTTCATCCGCCACGATCATGCGCGGGTTGAGCAGCATGGCGCGGGCAATCACGACACGCTGTTGCTGGCCGCCGCTCAGCATATGAGGGAATCTGGGCAGGATGTCCTCGACTGGCGTCAGTCTGACCTCTTCCATGACCTCATGAATGCGTTTCTGGCGGCCGGCTTCATCCAGGTTGCCGTGAATTTTGAGCGGCTCGCCAAGGATGCGCCGGATATCCATAAAGGGGGGCAGCGCGCCGAAGGGATCCTGCTGAACATAGCCGACCTGCGAACGGTACCACTGCATCTCCTGCGCATCGAGGGTGCTAAGATCGCGTCCTTCAAAGATCACGGAACCGTCGGTTGGCCTGTGCAAGCCCAGAATCGTCTTCATTAATGTGGACTTGCCGCAACCGCTCTCGCCGACAATGGCGATTGCTTCGCCGGCGTGGAGGTCAAAACTGACATCGTCGACGGCGCGGACAGTACCGGCGCGTCCGAAGCCCCAGCGCCTGAGTTCGAACCAGGTGCGCAGATCGCGCAGTGAGAGGAGCGGCTCGACCGAGGCATCCGAACTGTTGGCGGCCCGGCCCTGGGCGTCTCGGGACGTCGTCACCGTCATCGTCGGCCTCTCTGTGGGCGCGGAAAACGTGGTAAGCGGGCAGGAGCGAACCGGGCAGAGGTCGGCATCACAGGGAGTTTCCGTTCTGATGCAGCCAGCACTTCACATGCTTTCGTTGCCCCGTCCGAACAAGCTCTGGATCGCTGTCACAGAGCTCGAAGCGATGGTCGCAGCGAACCGCAAAGCGACAACCAGAGGGCAGGTCCAACAAGCTGGGCGGCTGGCCGCTGATAAACTCCGGTTCCTCGGTCTGGCGCAGCTTGGGAACGCTGGCCATCAGTTTCCGCGAATAGGGATGGAGCGGCTCAACAAAGAATTGCTCGGCGTCGTTCAATTCGACCAACTGGCCGGCGTACATGACGGCAGCGCGATCGGCCAGCTCGCTCGAGGTGCCAATGTCGTGGGTAATCAAAATGAAGCTGGTGGAAGTTTCTTGTTTGACCCGCTTCAGGACGTTCATTATGTTGGCCTGGGTGAGAACGTCAAGTGCAGATGTCGGCTCGTCCAAGATGATTAGGTCCGGGTCGGTTACCATGGCCATGGCGATGGCGACGCGCTGGCGCATGCCGCCGCTCAGTTCGAAGGCGTAACGGTTGAGAAAATCGGACGGAACGCCAACATGTTGAAAGGCGGCGGCCGACCGTTCGAAGGCCTCGGAGCGTCGAATCCCAAAGTGGGAAATCAGCGGCTCCGCGACCTGATCACCTACTTTGAGCACCGG
>DAOUHX010000329.1:0-27042 GCA_034428395.1 Caldilineaceae bacterium | reverse complement strand
CCGCAGGCGCTCCGCCCGCGTCGAGCCAAAGGGAGCGCTGGCACTCGAGTTGTCGGAGTCGCTCATCGTCGGTCTCCGTTCTGTTTCCGCCGCGTTTGGCCGTGATCGCTGCGATCTCACGGCTGACAGGGCTGCGGGTGTCAAGCCCGGCTGCCCCGTTGTGCATGAGGAGGGCGCTGGTGCCGGATATTCTGAACCGGTACTGCATGATGCTATACTCCTTGTGATGTTGTGGACGATCTCGAACCGGTTGCCTCCTGCTCGAAGGGTTCGCCGCAATGTCGTTGCGACCTCGTGGCAGAGTGTGCACAGTGCCACGAGGTCGTCTGCTGTTACATCCTCGCCGGACGGGTAGTCGTCCAAGGCCCAGTGATGGGCGTCGGTCGCCTGCGCCGTCCCGCACAGCTGGCAGGTTCCGCCCGAACGGTCGAAGGCCTGCGCTCTCGCCAGCTTGAAATTCCCTCCGTATGGATCTCTTGTCATGCTTCCTCCTCTTTCCGCCTGATGGTTGTGGATTGATCCCTGTCCTGCCGCGCCAGGCCAGGCCGCGCCTCGCCCTGCCGAGCCGAGTCCTCATCGAGCGCGCGCTGAACCGGCGCCGGGTGGCGCTGAGGTGTACTTTTCGCTGTCGTGGGATATACTGCGCTGGCTGCGCTCTCAAGGGGCTCATCCTTGTTAGCGTGGCTGCCCTGGCTGTTCCCGCAGCTGGGGCACTTCTGTTTTACGACAAGCTCATCATATCACAGGCTGCCGAAAGGCCGCAAATTCCGAACACCGGTTCGCCACACAAGCGATCTGTACGGAAATAGAGGAACACAAGGTGATGGCGGCGGCGCGGTCTGTGTGTCAAGTCGAGATCCATGACTTCGTCAGGGCCCCGCATACAAAAACGGCAAGCGAATCCCCTTAAGGGGGTTGAAATAGCATTAAGACTTCTCTTGCGAAAGGGGACTCGCAGGACGGCACAGCGGCCCTATGCCAGCCACTTCGCCGCCCGCCCTGCCTCCTCCGCGCGCGTATAGACCTCCACCATCTTCGCCGTCTTCCAGCGTCCCTGCGCCATAATCTCATGCGTCGGCGCGCCGGCCGCAGCCATGCGCCGCGCCATGCCCACCCTGCCCGAATGCCCCGAAAAGCCCGACCCCAGGCCCGCGGCCGCGGCCGCGGCCCGGATGCGGCGCGCGATCGAGGGCGCGGACAGACCGAACACCGAAGTCGCTCTGTTCGCGTCCGCCGGGCGGATCTTCCCCAAAGCCTCCATCGCGGCCGGCGTCAGGTAGACCGTGCGTTCCTCCGCATCGGTCTTCGACCGCCCCACCGTCAGCCGGCCCGAGCTGTCGTCCCACACCGCAACGTCGCTCCACACCAGCGCGGCCGCCTCGGAGCGGCGCAGCCCCGCGTCCGACAGCACGCGGCACAGCGCGATGTCGACCAGCCCCCGCCGCCGCGCCTGCCCGGGCGACTCCAGCCGGCCCCCCCGGCCCACGCGCGGCTGGCACGCGGTCGCAGCAACAACCGCCAGCGCCTCCGCGGTCAGCGCGAACGCCTGTCGCGGGGGCGGGACCTGCCGCGCCAGCCCGCTGATGGTATCGGTCACGACCTGGTCGTGCGCGGTCGGCTCGACGCCGGAAAGTGTTTGCATCTTGCGCAGCGCGGCCACGGTCAGCCGCAGCGAGGAGATGCCGGCCCCGGCCGCGGCCCGCTCCTGCAGATAGGCGCGCAGCGCGAATGGCGGCGGGACAAACGGGTGGACGCTCTGCAGATCGGCCCACCGTCCCCAGGCGCCCAGCGCGCTGCCGTAGGCGCGGCGCGTGTTGGGGGAAAGCGCTTCGAGCGCGGCCTGGAGGCGGGTCGAGCGTTCGAAGTCACGAGGCCTGACGAGGCCGGGCGCGGCCGCCGCGGCACCAACCTCTGCCTGCTGTTCATTCATCGGCCCGATCCTTGCGCGCGACCCGGGCCACCAGGAAGAGGAGGACGAGCGCGCTCGCGAGCGCCGCGGCGAAGAGGATCAGTCCGATTGCCACTGCGCCTCCCTTCCTGTCCGGGTTCGAAAGACCGTCTCTGCCGCGCCATGCCCGGGGGCCCCATTCCTTACTCTCCGTCACGCATCTCCTCGATGCATGAAGTCGGCCCCGGGGCAGTATGCCAGCGGGTCGGGATCGGTGTAGAAGGTGTCGCTCACCACCTCGCCGTCCGCGAATGTGATGACGCGCTGCCGCACGGCATTGCAGTTCGGATGCCTGCACGTCTCGGTCCGCCTCTCAACTTCGCTGTCGCCGCGGACGCGCTTCAACATCCAGTCGTGCGAATCGGCCGCCCGCTGCGAATCGCCGCCCATGCCTTTCATCCACTTCCTCCGCTGAAAACTGTGCCTGCTCCGGCGTTGCGCCCCGGACTCCGGCGGCCGCCCTGCCGCGGGCAGCGGCCGGCTTTCTCTCTGCTGGCCGAACGCTCGCGGGCCGCATAGCGGTCCGGCCGGTCGTCAGCCGCGCCCGACACGGCTGCAGGCGGCGGGCATCGGGTCGGGATCGCTGTAGAGGAGCTTCACTTCGCCGTCCGCTCGCACCAGCATGCGCAGCAAGGCATCGCAGCGTGCGCAGCGCAAAACGACCGCGCGCCCGGCCGCGGCTCTGTCGTAAACGCGGACCGTCATCCAGTCGTGATCGTCACCGACCTCTGTGCGCTCCTGTACGTCGATTTCAGCATATTCCGTCCCGTAGTCCATATCCGCGCCCGCCGTTGCCCAGGCCGTGCGTTCGACCTTGGCCGGTGCCGCTTCCGCGGCGCTGGACAATCCATATTTCTAAATACGCGATAATTTCGTTTAACGCGCAGTTATCTAGACCACAAACGTACCACAACAGCCACCCAATACCAAGCGCTCGCCGAGCTCGACCCGCCTGACTTCACGCCACCGCCTGGACCCACTGCACCGCAGGAAGACACCGGCCCGCGCAAAAGGCCTGACACCCCCCGGACATGCCAACCCCCGGGTCAGGCCGGAATGCAAGATGGCAAGCGTTTTGTTTTGGAAGTGAGGATAGAGGGAGTTGGTAAGGTGGTTTGTGATGACTACACGAAGAAAATCTAACCCTTCAACGAAAAGACTACCTGCCATCTCCACTGTTTGCTGCATTTCAACAACCCCGTGGAGATGCGCAGCGAGTATCCACCGGCACGACAAGCTGCGATGCTTAGACCGTGAACTTACGACGGAGCACCGCCCCAAGCGCCGGACCGGGGCACAATGCCCGAATCTGGCGCCTTTTGCCTGTTTTCAGCCCGATTAGAACAAATTTTCCCGCCTAGGAAGCCCGTAGAGCGCCAGAAATCAGCAAAGGGTACTGGGATACCTCACAACCCAAATCGCTCGCCCTGCGTTGCTGACGGCTGTCAGGCTCAGATTTCTGTCCTTTTGGGTGCAATGCAGTCTCACCATTTGATGGTCAAGTCACCGACGACAACCAAAACTCACCACCACAAGTGGCTATTCTGCTGCATGGCCGTTCGGACTGATCTCGGTGACCACATAGCGACGGAAATCTACAATTTGAGTGAAACATCGGAATCCAGCGCTCGCAGCGATCGAAATAGTTTCTGCCCCCTCGTCCAGGAGGACCGCAACCGGTTGACTCAGTGCCGCCTGAAGACCATCAGGCCAGGCCAGATCGAAAACAGCGAGTTGCTCGCCAGTAATGGCATCAGTGTAATCAAACGATATCTGACCGCGCGGCAAGCCCTGCTCTTCAACCCACTCATTCAGGTTTTCGATCTGAGCCTCTTCTTCGTCGCTTGTGATACCACCCGGCACCAATTTCGGCACTGGCTCAGCTCTTGTGTCGCCATCGAGCCATCGAGTATCCCCGTGAAGCAGACTCTCCAGACGACGATTTGTCTCAGCTGCCAAGAGCCGGCGTCGCTCAGCTAGAAAATCAGTGTAATTTGCAGTCTTCCACAGTTCAGGGTCAGATGGAATCCACTGCGATTGCAGGGCTCCGGGATGCCTCGATTCTACTTCGGGAAAGTACTCCGTGGGCAGGCGATTGGTGATCTGAAGGTTCGTATCTTTTGTGAGGAAACAGAAGTTGGCCAGTGCGTTTACCTCTGAACGTTGGTAGCCCTCTTCATAGAGTCGAGACTTCGGAAAGATATGGTGTACCTCTAGTTGGTTCATCTTACCGAGCATCCCTCTCTTCAGCTGAAGTCCTGTGCCCCAGTCCTGAGCGCCGCCCATGCGGGTCAACATGTAAAGAACTGGGTAAAAGCGAGCTCCTAGACTCCAGCCGATGAAATGATCAGGTTCAGTGCGAAGGTTGCCATGCCAGCGCCGCATCTGCTCCATCAGCCTGTCGAGCGGAGAATCAACATCTTCCAGCATCGCCAAGTCTTGGTCGATGTAGGTCTCGGTGGAGCCAGAGAAGCGCCCCCACATCCCAGCCTGGACAAACCAAAAGAGAAGCTTATCGCGCTCTTTGGCCGAGAGAGGACCTTCGTGTTGATCGAGGTAGCGAACCATTACCGGAACCGCGAACCGCCCGAAGAGGACGCGATCATGGTCGAGGCCAAGATAACTGTCGATCATCATCAGAACAGTATCGATGCCCTTCTTGGCGCGTTTGAGAGCGTCTTGTATCTCCACAGAACTTTTTTCGTGGAGAAAACTGAATCTCGCTTCGCCGGTTAAGACAGTGTTCACCGAGCGCAGCAGCCAGTCGAGATCAAAGCTGTAGCCGATCTCATTCCATTCGTTCAAGTGCTGTTTCATCGTGTCGCGCGCTTGGGGCCATTCCGCACATATCTTGGCTAGCGCGAGATCACCTTTGGATAGCTTTGTCCCGCCACTGTTGACGCGATTGAAGATGTCAACGACGACTTCCAGCGACTTGTCCTCTCCCACGACCTCCTCGACATGCAAATTTATGGCGACGATACCGAGAATTCGGCTTAATCGACTGACACATTGACCAAGGCTTTCGGGAGGCAGCCCAAGACTCTCTATGAATTCGCCGAGGCCTACCACTCCTTTCTTCATCAAGTCAGTGACATCGATCCACAACGGATCGCCTTTCATCTTTATAGACTGGTAGAATTCGAACTCTTCCCGTCCAATGTGAAACATCAGGTTGGAAAATGTTTGATCATTCCCGTCAAAGAAAGCTGGCGGTTTGCCTCGTACTACTCCGTAAATTGTTGTCATCCTCTGTTGTCCGTCCAGCAAGAGTTTCACAATGCCAGGAGCCAGATGTCCTTCGCCGCGGTAAGCGGCCGATTTGGACTCCGTAGACCATACCAGAAGCCCGCCGACTGGATGTCCTCGATACAAAGAGTCGAACAGGACCCGCACTTGTTCGCGGTTCCAGACATAGCCTCGCTGGAATTCGGGAAGAGTAATCTGTCCATTGTCTATGTTGGCGAGAATGTTGGAGATTTTCACGTGTGCCACCTTTGTTTTGAATGCATATGGAAGAAACTTCCTCTGATTAACAGAAGGATTTACTGCCCCCAAGGAAGACCCCAATAGCTTGACCACCACAAAGAAAAGGTTGAGAATATATCCCTAACTTACTTTGTTCCGTGGCAATACTTGAATTTTACTCCAGACTCGCAGGGGCACTTCTCATTTCGTCCGACCTTAATGGGCCCTGGTGGCATGTCATTCACCAGAACATGTCTACCCACCCGCAGAGACTCCGATATGTCCAAATTAGCCGGAGTAACCGGGCGGATGGACACCTGTGGCGTTCTTTGAGTTAGGTGGAAGTGAATGTCGTCGAATATATCTGAATAGTTGGGAGAAAGCAGAATTCGGTCACAGCGAGCCTGTGCGATGTGCTTCAATCCGCAATGCTGGATGTATGCTCCTACGTAATCCAGTTCGTCGTCCGAAACCACCTTGTCATTGAGAGGAAGGCGTTGAGACAAATAGCTCTTTAGTTGCTTTCCGTCCCACCTGAAGTACTCCCAAGTTTCAGCAATGTTTTCCAAATCCCAAATGTTTACCGCCCATGGATATGGATGGTCGGACTCCTTCTGTAACAACAAAGCCAAGAAAGATGCTAAAGGCCCATAGCTATCCCGCGTTATACAGACACAGAATGCGCATTTGGCGTGTTGTGAAGACAATTGCAAGGCCACATTCCCAGATTGGTTGTACAAAGTAAGGCGCCCATTGGTTCGGATGGCATCTAGCAGCTGTAACGCCTGGTTATAGGACTTCTGGATGCCCTTTCTGGATTGAAACTGTTGACGAAGACGATCAAATGCTTTACTTGGGTCTCGGAACGGTTCAACTGGAGGAGAAGCTTTTGCCTCCACAAAGAGACAGATTTCATCGGTTAGAATTATGAGGTCATGCTCATGCTGATTCGACGGAGTCTCATAGAGATTTCTATACACTTTGGCTTGGTTCCCGAGAATTCGTACTAGCTCAGATTCAGCTTGTCTTTCGAGTGTCCTATCTCGAGTCCTAAAGTATCTCTCCCGGAGAGGCCCGTTTGATAGACACTCTTCTCCTTGCAACAAAATCGAATCAAACAGAGTTTCTAGTCTGAAGTGCATTGCTACATCATCAGACAAACGTATAAGGGGCTTTTCCTCGACTAAACTCCGATCTGTAGGAAAGTCAATCCGCCGTCCTTCTCCGCGACCAATTGTAAATAGTTTCCAGAACACTTTACCTGCTCCTCCAAATCGGCAAATGAGCTGTGAACGACGGGTTTTACCCGTTTCCTCCATCAACTCAATGACCCGCGAGGTCACCCCCTTGTCTCTTATGATTTCTGGACTCTGAGAAGAATATCTCCCGTCCGCCCACTTTAGGAGATCAAATTTGTTGTAGCGGTCTTCCTCAACAACCCTGTCAAGGCGCTCCTGGGCTGAATCGGCGATCCACTCGGCAATAGTCAGTGCGTCCGAGGCAGATAGCCCCAAGTCCTTCGACAACTGATCATCAAAAGGTGCCAGATAAAGCCTAATTCGCTTCGCAGTTTGCTCCGTGAATGCAAGCGTCGCTTTCTCGAAATAGTCGATAAACGCCATCATTGCCGTTCCGTGCTCTTTGATCTTCTGACCGGATTGTTTGCCTGCCATTTCCCCTTCAGAAGAATGCGACCACGAATAAGCCGAAAATGCTGCCACTAAATGAGTAGCAAGTTCTTGCCATTGGCTGATGCCAAACTTTTGGGCACGTTCGGGTTCCTCCGACTCAAGCAAAAGGCCCAGGAGAAAATACATTTGTTTGGCAGGCGAAGTTAGTTCGCCGAATGGCAAGAAACCCTTCATGCTCCTCACCAGACAGTTTTTCACGACGCTTTCTGTTGAACAGCTTTGAATAATCTCCCGGATATTCTGGGCATGTCCCTGTACAGTCTTTCCCAGATCGTTTGAGTTCAACTCAGTTATCCTCTCAATAATGTAGTTGCCATCCCATCCGGTTCGGCTGGCACCAATGACTTCTCACGAGACATGTCGCGCTTCTGAAGTGGTTTACTAGTCGCCCAGATGGGCACACCAAGTCCTTGCTCTTGCCTTTGAATGTGAATGCCGTGTATGTAGGCATTCCACCAACAATCACTCTAGTTAAGATCACATCCGCAATTTCTGTTGGCCCGTGTGGAGTCTGATCATGAGAACGGACAATGTCCTGTATCCAAGGCTCAAGTTGGGTCCTTTGATGAAGCTGCCCCACACTTTCAAGGATTTTTTCTGAGATTGCAGCTTCAGGAATCCTTCCTACGTCCGCAAATTCATGTATCTCTGAGATTCGTAGTGTCGTGCCATTCTTCTGATATTCGCTCACCCTTGGGAATTGGCGACTGATGTATAATGCAGCAGACTATTGTATCATTTTTTCGCATGGCCAACCAAGATATGCTCAACCTCAAACCCACCCACAAACCCATCAAGTCCTACTACGCCGCCCTCGACCGGTTCGCCAACCTCGGCGTCACCCACGAAACAGCCGTCCGCGCCGCCTTCCAGGACCTCCTCCAGCACTGCGCCCGCCAGGCCGGCTGGACCCTCGTGCCCGAGCACGCCGTCAACCCCCGCCGCGGCCGCCGCATAGTCGTCGACGGCGCCCTCATCGACGACTTCCGCCTCACCCACGGCTACTGGGAAGCCAAGGACATCCATGACGACCTGCCCGCCGAGGTCGATCGCAAATTCGCCGCCGGCTACCCGCGCGACAACATCCTCTTCCAGACCCCCAAACGCGCCATCCTCTGGCAGAACGGCCGCATGACCCTCGACAACGACCTCACCGACCCTGCCCGGCTTATCGAAACGCTCCAGGCCTTCTTCACCTACCGCCCCCAGGAGTACGCTGCCTGGGAAGAGGCCGTCGCCCACTTTAAGGACAGGGTCGCCGACATCGGCCGGGGCCTGGCCGAGCTGATCCAGCAGGAGCGCAAGACCAACCGGGCTTTCACCTCCGCCTTCGCCGGCTTCCTGGACAAATGCCGCCAGTCCATCAATCCCAATCTCTCCGAGGCCGCCGTCGAGGAGATGCTGGTCCAGCACCTGCTCACCGAGCGCCTCTTCCGCACCGTCTTCAACCGGCCCGCCTTCACCCGCCGCAACGTCATCGCCTTCGAAATCGAGAACGTCATCGACGCGCTCACCTCCCACGCCTTCAGCCGCGACGAGTTTTTGGGAAAACTGGACCGCTTCTACGCCGCCATCGAGCGCACCGCCGCCACCATCAGCGACTTCTCCCAAAAGCAGCACTTCCTCAACACCGTCTACGAGCAGTTCTTCCAGGGTTTTTCCGTCAAGGTCGCCGACACCCACGGCATCGTCTACACGCCCCAACCCATCGTCGACTTCATGGTCCGCAGCGTCGCCGCCATCCTCGAGCGCGAGTTCGGCCGCTCTCTCGCCGACGAGGGCGTCCACATCATTGACCCCTTCGTTGGCACCGGCAACTTCATCGTGCGGATGATGCGGGAGATCCCGCGCACCGCGCTGGAGCGCAAGTACAAGGGGGAGCTGCACTGCAACGAGGTCATGCTGCTGCCCTACTATATCGCCAGCATGAACATCGAGCACGAGTACTACGACGCCACCGGCGTCTACCAGCCCTTCACGGGCATCTGCCTCGTCGATACCTTCGAGCTGGCCGAGGATCGACAGATGACCATGTTCGCGCCTGAGAATACGCAGAGGGTGGAGAACCAGAAGAAGACGCCGATGTTCGTGGTGATCGGCAACCCGCCCTACAACGTCGGTCAGGTCAACGAGAACGACAACAACAAGAACCGCAAGTACCCGACGGTGGACAAACGGGTTTCGGAGACATACGCAAAGGCATCCAGAGCGACGAACAAGAACAAACTTTCCGATGCATATGTAAAGGCGATCCGATGGGCAGCAGATCGAGTTAGCAACGACGGGGTTGTCGCTTTCGTGTCCAATAATGGATTTCTCGATAGTGTGTCGTTTGACGGGATGCGCAAACATCTCGCCGGCGATTTCGACGCGATCTACATTCTGGATTTGGGTGGCAACGTGCGTAAGAATCCGAAGCTCTCTGGTACGACGCACAACGTCTTTGGCATTCAAGTCGGTGTCAGCATCAACTTTCTCATCAGGAAGAGCAACAGGTCAGAACCCCGGGCAAGTATCTATTACTCGCGTGTCGATGAGTTTTGGCGCAAGGAAGAGAAATACCGCTATCTCGATGCAAGAGAGCAATACAGAAGAATAGATTGGAAGCCGATAACGCCGGACAAGCAATTCACGTGGCTAACTGAAGGGCAACACGCAGAATTTGAGACGTTCTTGCCAATGGGAAGCAAAGAAGAGAAGGCGAAAAGAGGGGAGGCCGAGGGCGTAGTGTTCAACATCTTCAGTCTTGGTGTCAGCACGAATCGCGATGCTTGGGTTCGCAATTATGACCGCAGCGCCCTCATTGAGAACGCTAAGCGAACAATTGGTACGTATAACGAGCAGGTGTTCCAGTGGGAACAGCGGGAGAATCGCGAGGCTAACCTTGATGATTTCGTCTTAAGTGATGACGAGAAGATCAAGTGGAGTCATACGCTGAAGCTGGATCTGAAAAGGGGGAAAACGACTGACTTTTCATCAGACAATGTTCGGTCAGCTCTTTATCGCCCGTTCGCGACTTCAAACCTTTACTTTGATCGCGTTATGAACGAGGCAGTCTATGTCTTCCCGTCCATCTTTCCCATACCGAAGACTGAAACGGAGAATCGGGCGCTTTGTGTTGCCGGAATCGGGGACCGAAAGGGTTTTGGATGTCTGGTAACGAATATGATCCCTGCTCTGGATCTAGCTTTTGAAAAGGCCCAATGCTTCCCCTACTACACCTACGACGAGGACGGTACCAACCGCCGCGAAAACATCACCGACTGGGCCCTCGACCGCTTCCGCGCCCACTACCGCGACGGCGCCATCACCAAGTGGGACATCTTCCACTACGTCTACGGCCTCCTCCATCACCCCACCTACCGCGAACGCTACCAGGCCAACCTCAAGCGCGAGCTGCCCCGCATCCCCTTCGCCCCCGACTTCCGCGCCTTCGCCGCAGCCGGCGCCCGCCTCGCCCACATCCACGTGCACTACGAAGACCAGCCCCAATACCCCCTCGCCCAGCTCGAGACCCCCGGTGCCCCCTCGACTGGCGCGTCGAAAAAATGCGTCTTTCAAAAGACAGAACGCAGCTGCGCTACAACGGTTTTCTGACGCTGGACGGCATCCCCGCTGCGGCGTTCGACTACCGGCTGGGCAACCGGTCGGCGTTGGAGTGGGTTATTGACCAGTACAGGGTGAAGACGGACAGGCGCAGCGGGATCGTGAATGATCCGAACCGGGCGGAGGAGCCGCAGTATATTGTGCGCCTGATCGGCAAGGTGATCAGCGTCAGCCTGGAGACGGTGGAGGTCGTGGCGGGGTTGCCGGCGTTGGGGGTACCTGGGAAGGAGAAAAGAACGGAACAGGCGCGAATACCATGAAGACGCTTCGAGAGGCATACGACCGTGGATCGAGGGCAGTGCATCCAGGTGCGGTGACGCTCACCGCAGAGAGTCGCAACTTGCTTACATCCGCCTAAGGCCTCTGCCATAAAGGGATCCTGAAAAGGCTGGATAAGTCCGAAGAACCCAACGGGAACGAACTGATACCGGGTAAGGATGCGTAAGATGCCGGTGGGTGAATCCGAGAGGCAGAGACGGGACGTCCCTATGAATCACATACCAGGACTGGATAGCATCGAAGAGCGGCTGAGGCACGCCCTAGAGCAGATTGCTGCCTTCCCGGGGCTCGGCGAGCAAGTCATCGGCGCTTCACTGAGCGGTGGGCAAATCGAAAGAACGGTCGGGAACATGCTCCGGATGAAGAACAAGTTGTTCGCCGATGTGTCTGCTTCCCTGGATGTTCAGAAGTGGGTCGAAGTTCACTGGGATGCCGAACGCCAAACGCAGCCACCAGCGGGCACGGTTTCCGACGGTGATAAGTGGGGGAATCAAGGTGAAGTTCAGCTCGATGCTCTGACCGCGACTTTCAAACTGCTCTTGGCCGCGGCCGGGCACGGCGCTGAGACAGTGGCGAAATGCGCCGTGGAATTTGCGGCCCATGGCATGATTGAGATCCGGATCATCTATCCGCTGAAAGCGGCGTCAGTATCGAACGCGAAACCGCTGGACGACTACTGTACTCTCCTCCCATACCAAGAAGCTTTGCAGAAAGTGAACACAGATCCCTACGCACGGGAGTTATTCGAGTACCTTCAATGGCCGCCAGAGAGTGCCGACGATGTGTGTGCGCTCGAAACCAGAAGCTTCGAGCGCAGGGGTCTTATGGCTGATGAGTTTGAGCGCCGTGTAAGCATTCTGCTGCAATTCGGGCCCGATACGCTGGCGCTCATACTGGGCTTGGTGTGGGGAACGGGATTTCGCGTGTTCGGACGTTGGCATGATGTCACCGAGCCGGTCGCCGCGACACTCCCGTTCTTTCGCACAGCAGGCTCGAGCGGCGGAGCTATTCAGGAAACCCTGCTGCCCCTGCCGGGCTTCAAGCGACCTTCGACGAATCGCCCTCTCAACACCGCAGAACTCACAGAGTTAATGGGCAAGTATGCCGCCCTATCTGAGAAAACACAGCGCGTGCTAAATCTGGCGTTACGACGCCTGCAAGACAGCACCGAAAGAATGAATGTTGATGACAAAGTAATTGATTTGGGTATTGCACTGGAAGCCCTTTTCTCAAAAGGGAGTGAAGAGAGCATACAGAAAACTGTTCCAAGTAGGGGGGCCTGGTATTTTTCGGATTCTCCTAAGGAGAGGGCACAAACCAGTAAACTGCTCCAAGAGTTCTATAAAGAACGTTCACATATCGTTCATGGTAATGTCTCTAGAAGCTTAGCAAAAGAGCAAATAAGAAAGCAGGCCAGGCAGCATATGATCACCGACATCGCGAACGTGGTTCGGGCGAGCCTCAAGACCATGATCTCCGAAGGACTGCCGCCGGTTTGGGGGGACCGCAAGAACCCGCAATCGATTTGGCGTAATCCGTCTCGTGCAGCGACGGAGATCCCTGCCACGAAGTCCGACTCCTTGAGCTGGACGGTGGCAGAGCAGAACGAAATCGACAAGGCCCTGGAGGCCGTGTGGAAGCCGACCGTTGACAACGCCCCGGCACCACATCCTGATGCAAGCTTCGGCAGTCACCACGGTGTCAACCGGGAACAGATTGAACAGTACAAACAACAAGGTATCTACTACATCCTCAGAATCCCGGCGTTGCTTTACATGGCCCACCCCAAATGGATCGAAAGGGCAGATGAGCCACTCGACGATCACACACGTTACTACTGTGAGAAGGACGTGGAGCGGCATCTAGAAAGATGGCAAAATGCTGCGGCTGAGAAAAAGGTTCACCAGTTCGCACTGCAGCTCGAAAATGCCACCGTGTATCTCCCCAAACATTTTGACCTCTGGCGTAAGCTCGTGTCGGAGGAGCCGGAACAGGAGAGCAACTGAGACCAGGCAGGCATCGTGAGGTCGCAGATTTGACATTGGAACAGATAGCAACCCTTGCCGCGTTCGGCGAGTCTGAGACGATAGAGTTCAAGGAGACGAAGGAGCTGTTCATCTCAGCCCGCGTGACCGCCATCGTGGTGTTGGCGCTGCTGATGGCCAGCGTCCTTGAGTGCCCGACTTGATACTTTGGCTTGGCGTCTGACGCCCGGCGAACCGGGGTTATTGCTTTTCGCTTTGGCCGCCAACCGTGTCGTGGAAGAGAGGATGCCGCTCGACTGGCGCGTCAAGATGCGCCTTTCCAAAGACAAGACCCAGCTCACCTACAACCGCTTCCTCACCCTCGACGGCATCCCCCGCAGCCTTCAACTACCGCCTCGGCACCCGCTCCCCCCTCGAAAGGATCATCGACCAGGACCGCGCCAAAACCGACAAGCGCAGCGGCATCACCAACGACCCCAACCGCCCCGACGACCTCCAATACATCCCCCGCCTCATCGCCAAAGTAATCACCGTCAGCCTGGAAACGGTAAAGATTCTGGAACGGTTGCCGGAGTTGGGGATTGGAAAAGCAGAATCTGTGGTAGATGCGTAGAGCATCTCTTAGCCAGCAGCGAGGATGAGGTGACCCGCTTTCGCGCCAGAGGACACCTTAGCTTATGGTCCAGTTTTTGGGGCCAACCTCAGGTCAAGTGATACCAACGGAACGGCGTACTTCAGGGAGAGGATCGGATTTGAACAGTTCTATCACATCAGTTACGTCGGTTGGTTCTGGTTGATTTGGCTGATTAGATTTAAGCCATTCTCTCAAAGCAATTGCAAGACTGCCTAGGCTAGCGCGAAGCACAGGTATATCATATTCGGGGAATCCTCCGGTATTATTTTCTGAAATTGGGATATGAACTGTTTGGAGCCAGGGGGAAAGGCTAGACGAGATTAACTGTATTTGGTTGCAGTCGATTTGATCTGGTTTGTTTTTGATAATAATAGCAAGATAATGCAGGCATGATACTACTCCTTCGGGTCGTCGGAACACAACTCTTTTCACCAAGTCATTGATAAGATTGGGTGGTGGATGCGTTACTTGTGGTTCGTCGCCTAGATATGCCCAATGACTAAGGGCTGCTGCTGCTGCTTTCACTTTTTCTTCATCATTCGATGATAGATCGTCTTGAATGGTCTTTAGCACCATGTCATATTCGTTAGATCGGTGCAGAAGGATGTAAGGCAATGACAGAGTCAAAAAGATTTTGTCTTGACGGGTTTCGGACAGAAAGGATAGGATTTGGGACCATTCTTCTTCATGGCTTGAATCTAAGAGGGGAAGAACGACTCGTGCGAGGAACTGGCTTATGCGGGCGGTGGTGTGGCGAGCATAACTAGCGTAGTCTAGGACATGGATGGAAAACTGATTGGAGTGTTTGATAGCATGTCTGATGGCGTGTTTGTCATTATTCCACCACTCATAGACATCTTTCCACAATTCTTTTGCTTCGGCTAAACTCCATTCGATTTTTCCCTGCGCTTCTTCGGGCAACCGGACAACGGGGCGAGACATATTTGAAACATCGTGAATCATTTGGTCTTCCTGACCGCCGCCTGGTGCATGCACACTAATTGTTGACTTGTCAAATGAGACTGATTTTCGTGGTTTCAAGGAAAGCAGATATTGCTTGAGATTTGACGTGATGTCAATTTCGGGTGGTGAGGGCAAATGCAGATAGTTGAACAGTGTTATGTCAGGAAGGTCAGGGAAGCCAGTTTCTGTTGTGTATTCCCAAAGCAAGTCGCCGAATTGTTTACTTTGTTTTTCTGTCATCAAGTTGGAATGAAACACTAAGTACAGGCGCACAAGAGCTCTTTGTCGTGTTTCGCCCATGCTTGTTTGTGTGGTGCGCAGGAGCCAATCGATTGCTTCATTTAGTTCGGTTTTGAGACTAAGGTTGTTCTCTTGTATGTCTCGTACTGAATCGTAGGGGAAATCTATCATCGGGTCTGGCCAAGAAAAAGCAGGATGTAGCGATGCTTCAGGTTCGTCAGTTCCCATAGACAAAGGAAAACGGATTAAGTTAGGAATCCACATGAGAAGTTGCTGGCTTTTTGCAGCGTCGAACAGTCTCTTAAACCATCGGTTACAAAACCTGTTGAGCCTTATGTGTGATTTGAATCCCGGTTGATTGTGCAGATGGAGAGCCATATTGAAAGCGTTTTGAAGAGAGTCATCATCGGCTTGGAGGGTCAGTCTTGACACAAATTCAATTAAAGTCTCCAAAAGGGATGCCTGTTTTGACTGCATTGGAATTAGGTCTCCCAACGAAGACAACTCGCGCTCTAAAGCATTCATTGCCCACGCATTTAATCTGCGGGCAAGATCAGTGTTCATGCCGACAATCTGTGTACGATTCATAAAATTTCTTTCCGCAAGTTTCTTAGCATTCCCGGCGCGGATCAGAATCATTGGACTCAAAAAACTTGATGATGGAACCAACCATTCAGCAGCGTTTTGGAGTGGTTCGTTGGAGAATTGCAAAGGGATACCAACTATGTCGTATAAGCGAAGATAGGAAAACGCCGACAACCGCCTAGTGTCTGGTGTATCTACAAATGAGTGACTGACGCTATATTGGCCAGTATCGAAACCAGGTGTGATTCGCTCAATCTTTTTTGTGGCTGGAGATTCACCTGACAGAATTCGATGGAAGTGTTCCATACAAGACCATGGATCAGCATCCCACGCTTTCAATTCGTCCCAGCGCTTTAAGAACTGTTGATGGGTTTTGGAAAAGTCGGTCAGGAAGTCTTGATCTTGAGATTCTTGAGTTGTGTTGAAAATGTCTAAGCTTGATTCTATGGGCAATAGCAGGTACATGCACCATCCTTCTAGAGAAAGCAAATCAATATTTAGTCCCGGTCTTTTGTAAAAAGATTGTCGAATGTTTTTGAGAGCCTTCCGCAGAAGAGAACGTGCCTCGCCTAGATTGTCTAATTCAACCAACAGTCCAGCTTTCCGCATCAAATCAAGGTGGGCGTTGGGCGAAGGCGACCATTGATTGAGTAGATTTCGAGCTTCGTGTCTTTCCAGATTCCAAAGGTGCCACAAGACTTGCTCGTAAGAGTACCTATCGTTGTATTGAGGGTAAGAATAAATGAGTTGCGAAATCATATTTCGAAGTGTTTCCCAACGCTCCCTATCAAAAGACTCTCGTGCATTACGCAGTAACGCAAGTGTCGATTCAAACCAGGATTCACGCACCTCTGTCTCGGATACGTCTAGGAGCATTGTTATTTGGCGTGTAGGCTTCAGGCGACGTTTGCCAACTAGTATTGAGAACAATTCATTAACGACGGGTTCTAGCAAATCCGTAAGATTAGAATCAAGTGGGAGCAGCGAAATATCAACGCGCCATATGATTTCTCGATAAAGCAGAATTTGGTCTTCATATGGCCAGTCTTGAATGACAGGAAAAAGTTTTGCGATGTAATGCTCTGTGTTCCGCCAGAGCGAGGCTCGCATCTCACTCGTCGGGATCAACCAGCCTGGATACTTTTCCCGTTCATATCGCCACCGGATTATTGTTTCGATTGCAGTCAAATCGTTAATCGGGCTTGAAGAATCGAAAAATTCTCTGAGTGGCTTTGGTTTGTTCTCTTGATTCACAAGAATTGGCAAACCGTTGACTGTCTCAACATCATTGCTATTCATAGGTCAGGCCACCTTTCTGGTCGCGAGGGTTCCATAGTTTGCAGACTACGAATAAACCATTCAAGAGTGGCGGCGTGTAGATTGCCATCTGAAATGATTGATTCGGATACGGGACTCAGGTCAATGGGGGTGACTCGCCGACGCGTAAGAAGAGCTCGATCTACATTTGTCAGTGATAACAGACCTACCAAATAGACTGGGGAGTGGTATTCACCCAACTCGTCTCGAATCCATCCGATCCATTCTAGAAAGTTAGGATCGTCGCCAGAGAATCCAATTAGCACAAGAGGATTCTCGATAAGTGATTGGAGCACCGTGTTGACAAATGGCGCGAAATTCTTTGGATATGTACGATAATCCTCCTCGGTGATGATAAACGGTTCATTTGTTGGAAATGACCCATGAAGTTTGATGATGCGTGGAGATTCCGCAGTCGTTAGTTCTTTCACGCTCCTTACGACTTGATATGGTCTTTCCGGCACATATGTCCATTCAAGCAGCCTGTCATAGTTTGTTGTAAATACATCTTTCCACGGCAGTGACAGTAGGAGTTTGTGGATGCCGCTGGGCTCGTGATTATCGTCAGGAATAGATTTCAATAGGAAAGAATTCAGTTGACCTCGGTTAAATGTTGCTTCGAATTCACTAGCAATTCTAAGAGCGTTGCTTCGGTTGTACTTATCTTCCAATTCTTTTTTCTGGTCATCAGTTCCGTTATTGATCAATGGGTATATTTCTTCAAACATGGCTCTCGACAGTTCATCCCAATTAGGAAGTCGAGAACTGGCACCAGACAGTAGGTTTGAATTCAAGCTCATTCCTGCCCCTACCATAACCGCAGGTCGTAAGCTAGGCCGTTGGGAAAGGTGCTTTTGCAATTGAAGAAAAATGTTGTAGTCGGGAAAGTTCATTTTTTGTGTCTTCTCTTAATTTCTATGGTGAGCCCCAATCTTTGGACCGCAAGACGGGAAAGATAAGGTGCATTCAGACGGATGTATCCGGTTCTGAACAGAGAACGAAGTGCTCTTCCACCGGCGTGCGATAGTTGAGACTTTGGTACGGTTTTTCATGGTTGTAGAAGTCGAAATAGGCGGTCAGACCAGTGTGCAGCTGACGCACGGTGTCATACTGGTTGAGATAGATGTTCTCATATTTGACGCTGCGCCATAGGCGTTCACAAAAGACGTTGTCGAGGGCGCGGCCATCCATGCTGACCTGAATGTGGCTGCGAGCAGGCGGGCTGTGAAGGCGTCGGCCGTGAACTGTGCGCCCTGGTCGGTGTTGAAGATCTTTCGTGGCCCCTTGACGAGCACCTGACGCAGGGCAGTGAAAATGAGTGCGAAGAATTGAAGAACGACTTTCGGCGCTGTTCTGGCGTTGATGATCATGACCTGATTCATTCATTAGGTGTACACCAAGGAAAGTCAGGACCATATGCAAAGGCCTTATTGTAGGTCAGAATGTAGTCGTTGGTGCCAGACTCAAGGTTGGAGATAATCTGTTCGTAAAAGTCGAATACGAACTTTCTCCACTTGAGATTGCTTGAGTTTAGTCCCGTCTGGATTAGCAAGACTAGAAATGGCAATGAATTATGAAGTACTATCGGAATGTCGTCATTGAACTCCGTCTTGTAACCGAGCAATCTGGCAAAGTCGTCTTTACCATCATCGCTCATTGGATGAACTAGAGACGAAGCAGGGTTGTATCCTAATCGATATGAGATCAAGAAGTTGCTTTGCTTCGCTACATCTTCCGCTCTTGGGCGACTCCATGTGCTTGGCACTTCCCTTTTAATTCGCATGCGCATCTCCTTATGCAGAATCTTTTGTTCCTCAAGTACCTCCGGCGCAAGCTTTTCTGTTATTTCGGGATCGCTTAATGCAACATCCATTTCTTTGAATCGTCTTTGAAGAGTCCATTTGTCAAATTCCTCAAATTCGTCATGATCAGCTAGATGCTTTAGATGCACCCAGCGGTCAATGAGCGTGCGGTGAAGAATCCAACAGTCTTGAAAATTGCCGGCCTGCCAGAGACGGAAAATGCTATCAAGGCACACCATTCCCCTCGCAATGAAATTCCCAATAATCTGATCTTTCAACTCTTTTTGAGATTCACTTGCAAGCCAGTGAAGTGCATATACAGAGAATTTTTCGAGAAACGATTTGGCTCTCCAATACTCTTCTTTTGGAAGATAATTAATCTTATCTATTGAAGGCACAGAGACTTTCCTCTTTTGTCCAAACACCGTACCAGTCTGACAACGTGGCTGGCACTGAAAGAAATCTTTCTGCTACACTGAACGCGCCTTGCCTCGCGAGGCCGGAGAACCACTCTCCCAAGGCCTTCGGGGGACGCGGGGCAGGGCATTCAGACAGCACCCTCCCATCCGCGACATTCAGCGGCCGGCCGCCCCCCGTTCCACAGGTGCCAATGGCGCCCGAAGCGCTGTATACCCGGGTGAACGCTTGCGCGCACAGAGGGCTGGCCGGTTGCCCTAAGAGTATATTGCCCCTGCCCTGATGTACAGTTTTCGATCCTCTCTCTTGCCTTCGGAATCAGACACCCGGACCCGTAGCCATCTCCCGGGCCAACCTGAGTCCGGGCCGCGACCGCGTCCCTCCACGCTGACCAAAGTCCAAACTGCCGCGCGCCCGGATCAAATCCGGCTGTAACGAGGGACCGCTCCTCGAGGAATCTTAAGCAGAATGCTGCGATGGAACGGCGCTAGAGCCCGCCGGGACGCAAAAGATGCTGCCATCGAACGCCTGGAAATCGACCGAAGTCGGAGTCGATCGAAACCATCGTGCAGCCGTGCTCGATCGCAATCGCCGCGTGCTGGGCGTCGGCGACCAGCGTCCCCGTGGTGCCGGACTCGCGACACAGCCGTTCGAATATCTCCAGGTGGTCGGGACCGGGACCGACGATGCGCGCGGTCGGGCGTTCCACGAGCGAGGAAGCGCGCGTCGGCCGGCCTCTCTGCCACATCTGCCAACGGAAAAGCCGCGCCTGCATCCCTTTGGGGTATCATGCCCTGATCTGGAGTTGGCGCGCCGCAGCGGCATCACAAACGACGCCAACCGCCCCGACGATCCCCAATACATCCTCCGCCTGCTCGCCAAAGTAATCAGCGTCAGCCTGGAAACGATGGAGATTGTGGCCGGGTTGCCCCAGTCGGGGATTGAAAAAGTAGAGCCCGTTCCAGCCGCCTCGTAACTCTCCTGGCCGTCAGCGGAGAGGAGCTCCGCCCCAGACCCTCCCCTTGTACACATCAACCACAGAAATCCGGTTCACTGGCAACAGGCCGTTGCAGTCGCAGGCCTTACCCCCTCCCGCCGAACGCACACACTCCGGCACGGTCAGAGCAGCAGGCCGAGAGACAGCAGCAGACTGTAAATCAGCGATAGTTGAGCTGTCGCAGCCAGCAAGGCGTTGAGCGCCGTCCCGGTCGCCCTGTAGAGGGAACCGGCCCTCATGACCGCGAGCGGCAGGCTGAGCAGGGGGAGCAAAATCGCCGCTCCGCGTTCGAAACCAAGCCAGAGGACAAAAGGCGCCGCGTAGGCCAGGACGAGCAGGACAACGTACTGAAGCCGCGTATTGCGCGCGCCGATCAGCACCGCCAGCGTCCGCTTGCCGGCCCTGGCGTCCGTGGCAATATCGCGCAGATTGTTGACGACCAGGATCGCAGTGACCAGCGCCCCCACCGCCGCCGCCGCAACAAGGACCTCTCCCGATAGCCCACCAGCCTGCACGAAGTAGGTTCCGGCCACGGCAACCAGTCCGAAGAAGACAAACACAAACAGGTCGCCCAGGCCGTGATAGCCGTACGGGAAGGGCCCGCCGGTGTACAAGACCGCCGCCCCCAGCGACGCCAGGCCCACGGCAAGAATCGGCCACCCACCCACCAGGACCAGGTAAACGCCGTCCAGCACCGCCAGGGCGACGACAAGAACCATGCCCCTGCGCATCGCCCGCGGCGACAGCAGACCGGCCGCCATCACCCGCGTCGGCCCCAAACGTTCGCTCGTATCCGCGCCCTTGGCAAAGTCGAAGTAGTCGTTGGCGAAATTGGAAAAGATCTGCAGCAGGAGCGCGCCCGCCGCCGCCGCCAGCGCGGGAAACAGGGAGAAAGAACCGTCCGCCCAGGCCATCGCCGTTCCCACCAGCACAGGCGAAATGGCCGCAGGCAGCGTCTTCGGCCGCACGGCCAGCAGCCAGGCGAACAAGCTGTTCTTGGATGCCGTCTGCTGTGGCACTGTTTGATCTCGACCACCATGCCGCGAGCTCATGCAAATTCCCCCAATAATGAGCGCGCAAAGAGATGCCGGCAAAAGGAGTCCAAGCACCATGACGAAGAGCGGTCGCTCGCCCTCCCCCGCTCAGAATCCTCCCCATCCGTCCGCATCTGCCTTCTCTTCCCTTTTTCGTGGTCTCCCCATCGACAGTCCCCCGGCAACGCCTGTTCCTCCATTTGCGAACCCGGCCGCCCCCCGTTCCACTGGGCCCTTGGATTCCCGGGTACACGCTTGCGCGCACGGAGAGCTGGCCGGGCCTGCAGGTCTATGGCCCTGATTCGATTCCCTCGTATACAGTATGCGGTCCGGGCGTTGTAGGCGTTCTCGCTCTCGTCGCGTTGTCGCTGTAGCTGGCGCTTGTCCGCTGATATAATCGCGTGCTGCGCGCCCCTGCCGACCTGCCTGGGGAATAGGGAAGCAAACAGGCTTGGGAACAGCACCGCCGTGTCTCCCAGCAGTACCGGATTGACAAATTCAACTGTATCGGACCGGGATGAATTCCGTTGGATAAATCGCCTGCCTACAGTGACGCACAGAGAGTTGGCCTGGACTTACAGGTTTCCAAGTTAGCAAGCAGGTCTAAGATCAGAACCGCCGTGTCTCCCAGCAGCACCGGGTTGATGAATTCAATCGCATCGTTCCGGGTGTTGGCGCGTTCCGTGTCGTTGGCGAAGAAGCGAACAGCTGAAATCCCTCGGTATTGAAAAGGCGCCTCATCACTTCTGCCACTGATGTTGTAGTCTGCGGTGGTGTTCTTGTAAGAGACCTCCTCTCTTTCAGCGGCTTTTGACAGATGTTCGGTCACCCACCTGTTGCTCGCCCCCCGGAAAAGCAGGTATGACCCGGACCCCACCACATCCAGGTTGATCACAATTCTGATGGCATCCAACTCTTCGGCGGCCAGCTGGGCCACATAGTGCCAACTGCCGTTCAGTCCCGTTTCCTCTGAACCGAAGGCGATGAATCGCAGTGTGAACGGGAGGTTCGACACCATTTCGTTCGACCAGGGCGGTTGCGCCAACCTCTCTGCCAACGTCAGCAGCACGCTCACCCCGGAAGCGTTGTCGTTGGCACCCACAGAGCCTCGTACCGTGTCGTAGTGTGCGCTTATGATGATCACATCTTCACCCTGACCGGGAAGTTCAAAGATGATGTTGCTCGATCTCCTCTGGAGAGGTCCTATTCGTACTTGAAATTCCTGCGTCTCCGGTCTGTAGCCAAACTCGGTGAAATGGTCTATCAGAAACTCTGCGGCCTTCCATTCCTCTTTCGTAGCGCTTTGCCGCCACCCCACGTCTCTCGCCAACTCGCACAAGTAGCCAAATGCCGTGCTGGCAAGAACCCGGCGGTCATCAGCGCTGAATTTCGCGGTAGCGGGCGGCGGAAGGGCACCGTCGAGGGTCTCCTGCGCCGTCTTTTCAAGTTCCGTGCAGGAGGGCCCTACTGGGGCGTACGCCACACTACTTGTAGGCGCATTTCTCACATAGTGCGCGATCTCGTCATCGATGGGACCGCAACCTGCCAGAATTATCGCCGCAAGGATGAGAAGGCCTGCCGGTGGGAACCTCTTGAATTCTGACCCAGACATCGACTCCCCTCCTACTCCCTGGTAAAAGGTGCATATTGCAGCAGTTCGCCAGCCTGAAGAGAGACGGTTCTGGCCAGCATTCGCCGGCGACACACGGTAGCCGCTCACTTCCGCCCGGACCCACCTTAGCTTTCCCGGCTGGTGGTCCAAAGATTGGGGCCCACCTAGAGGAAACCCAGCCAGTACAAGACAACAACAAACAGAGCGGCCACGACGAGCTCAATGAGCAACCACCCCATGCACGAAGTCCATCTCGACCTGTCCAACAACGTTCGCAGCGCCTCAATCTCGAATCGGAGGGATCTATGCTTGCGCTGTTTGCGTCTGAGGTTCATTCTGACCTCCTTGCACGTTGCGATCCCGGCAGTGTACCCCTCTTGATGGTGAACTGTGACTCTGCAAATTTGCCCGCCCGCCCCGTAATTCCGCGGCAGAAAACGGTCTAACTTCCAATTATACTGTAAGCAAATGTCATTATCATGTTGTTTTCTGCCTTTTTGGTGTCAATAACGTGTCAATGAGTTCTTATGCGCTCGACCGGTGCTTCTTCTTCTGGTCCGCATGCAAAGGCGCTCCGGCCAGACGCAGACCGCGCAGTTGTCGGCCAAAACGCCCGTCGCGCGCGACGGCCCGGCCTCTCTACCGAATCTGCCAGCAGAAAAGCCGCGCCTGCATCCCTTTGGGGTATAATGCCCTGGTCCGGAGCTGACCGCAGCACGCCCACTTGGCGCGCGCCGCGGCCGGGTTCCGTCGCCGCTGTCTTCACCCGGACGAGGACGCGAAGCAGCGACCACCCCGACGAACGCAATACATACTCCGCCTCATCGCCAAGGTCATCGGCGTCAGCCCAGAGACGGCGGAGATTGCGGAAGGGCTGCCGGAGCTGGGGATTGAAAAAGTAGAGCCTGTTGTAGGTGTGACGGGAGTTTACTAGCCAGCAGTGGGGATGAAGGAATCTGTCCCTACGCTATAGTACCGCTTAGCTCGTGGTCCAGGTTCTGGGGGCCAAGCTCAAGGGATCCAATCCCACATCTCTTGAGTCTCTCGTTCAGGTTCTTTCTTGGGAGCACGGTCGGTGTATTGTCGGCTGTATTTGAATGGTCTCTCTGCCGCGCTCAATTGTACTTTGTTCAGTTCACTTCTTACTTTGTCGGTAAGATAGTTTGAGTACCGTTCTTTCACAGTGCCAACAATTTTGTGATAGGCAGCCAGATGCCGGCAGACATGCACTAGACGATGCTCTTCCTTATGGAGGGCTGCGGGCAGTAATTCGCTAGCAATTTGTAGCGTTGGCTGTAATTCCATCTCTTCAATGAACCGTGATCGTATCGCGCCAGGCCCTCCAGGTGAGTCCGGATTCTTCTCTGGAGGCTGATTGGGAGATTCCGATTCAGGCGCGCCGATGTAAACCCCTTGGCGGGCGCGGGTAATGCCCACGTAGAACAGCCTGCGTTCGTTCTCGATCCACTCGGCCGCTTTTGGTTCTCGTTTAGGTTGCTCCTTGTCGAAAGTGGGGTCATCATTTTCAGCAAACACCGGCATGAATCCCTCGTGACAGTCAGGAATGAAAACGTAATCAAACTCCAATCCTTTGGTTCTGTGGATGGTTGTCATCTTTATCCATGAATCCTCCGGTCGCCCTTGTGTGGTATCAATATTGTCAATATGGGCGATAAAGTCCTTCCAGCTGTGTGCAGTGTAGCGAGCGTAGCGCATTAGTGAAGAAATATTTTGGGTTCGGACAAGCGAGGGTTCGCCCTGTCCGTAATAGTTCTCGTAGTGTTGTTTGAGGTCGATCTCCTGGTCAATCCACGCCAACAACGTCCCGGCAGCCATTGGGGGATCGGTTTGTATCTTTTGGCGAATCTCCTCCAAAACTGAGGTCAAGTCTTCCAGGTTTTGCTTCTGGTCACCGCGCGCAAACTTAGTCGGGTCTCGCAGGACCCCGTCCAACAGATCGCGTAGGGTCTTCTTGCTGTTGCGTCCCGATTGAATCATCTGAGATAAATCTCTTCGAGCCAGGTAACGCCTTGGTTTGTTTGCAATGTTGAGGAAGCGGTTTTCGACAGACGCGTTTGGGATATGATCTAAAGAGTCAGCGACTCGAATGTAGTCCAGCAGCACTTTGCATTCGTTGGTCTCCAGGAAGAACGACCCTCCACCCACTACCTTGAAGGGTATGCGGAGTATCAAGAATTCAGTAGCGAGAGTGTTGAGCTGGGCGAAAGTGCGGCCAAGCACTCTGATGTCAGATGGTGCGACCTTCCTTTTCTTTACCAAGGATATAATTTCTTCGGCAAGATCACGGTTAACACTGCCCGACAGGTTCCCCACAACAGTGATCTGGCTGTCTAAAGTAGGATCGTGGGCAAGCAACACCTTTTCATTGCGATTTGTGTTGTGCGTAATGACATTGTAGCTGGTCTGGGCGATGCTGTACCCAAACCGGAAGGAACGGCTAAGACGGTAATTGGCGTGTGGCTTGTTGTCGAAGGTTGTCGTGAATTCACGCAGGATGTATTCGCTGCGCGCCCCCCGCCACTCATAGATCGTCTGGTCATCATCTCCTACAACCATGACGTCAGCGCCGCGAGAGGCAAGCAGTTCGATGAGGCGCTGTTGCCCTAAATTGATATCCTGATACTCGTCAACAATGATATGACGTAAGGGCTCTGCGTACTTCGACAGAGTGCTCTCGTCCGACTCAAGCAGGTTGACGGCAAGAGGGATGAAGTCATCGAAAGTGATGGCGTTTTCCCTGAACCTGCGCTCTTCGAATTCCTGGTATATCGCTACGTGAACGTCGGCATTGGGCCCGGTGTAGCCTGCCCGGTCTGGTGAAATCAGTGCACCTTTCCACAAACTGATGGCGCGATCCGCATCCTCAAAGTCTATTTCCTCTTCAGCCATTTCATAATCTTTCACAACATCGGAAATAGCTCTCTTGAGTTCCAACTTCGCAAGTTCTTCGTACTCTTCGAACCATTTCTTGTGGGAAAGCAAGTTAGCGACATGGAAAGCATAGCTGTGAAAGGTGTCGACACGGGGTTGCCTGTTGCGCCTGATCCCATGTTCAAACAGTTTGTCCTTGAACTGACTTCTGGCCAGGCGATTGAACATCAGCACCTGTATCTGGCGCCTTGTCACCCCGCGTTCTTTCATCAAGTACTCAATGCGGCGTACCATTGTCGTGGTCTTTCCTGATCCGGCAACAGAGAGTACACGTCCATGGTGCCCGTCGGGGTGCAGGATGACTTGACGCTGCTCATCTGTAGAGACTCCAGTTTTCGCATACGCTGCTTTCATCTCTTCCCTCTCCGTTTAGGGGGATCAAACCTCTGGTTCACGAACAGACCGATGTGGCAGGCTCCTATCAGGGAGCGCACGCCTCTTCAACCAGCTCTCTCCCATCCGCGGCATTCAACTGCCGGCCGCCCCCCGTTCCACAGGTGCCAATGGCGCCCGAAGCGCTGTATACCCGGATGAACGCTTGCGCGCACAGAGGGCTGGCCGGTTGCCGTAAGAGTATATTGCCCCTGCCCTGATGTACAGTTTTCGCTCCTCTCTCTTGCCCGCGGGTTCAGACACCCGGACCCGCAGCCGCGCGCCCGGACCAAATCCGACCGTAACGAGGGACCGCTCCTCGAGGAATCTTAAGCAGAATGCTGCGATGGAACGGCGCTGGAGCCCGCCGGGACGCAGCGGATGCTGCCATCGAACGCCTGGAAATCAACCGAAGTCGGAGTCGGTCGAAACCATCGTGCAGCCGTGCTCGATCGCAATCGCCGCGGGCTGCGGCTGCGCGTCGCACCTGCTCTGCAAGCCGGGCGTCAAGCGAAATCGTGGTCCTCATGATGCAGCAGCATAACCGCTCTTCATCAATGCATCAACGCCGGCGGGCAGGTCGCCGTCTTCAAATGATACCGCCTTGGGATGTCATTCATGTGTCGTCCAGCACTTCTCTGTGGCAATATCGTGCCAATCTGTCTACAAACGGGCAGAATCGAGACCGTAGGGACCCGTCTTGGCGTATAATGGAGTGTAAGTCGTCAAGCGCGTGAACTGAAAGCGTTGTCGTCAGGGAACGGTGCCCTCGAAGGCTTTGCAATCCCGACGGCGACGCGAAACGCCCCTCTGCTCTCTTCGTATGAGCTGTCATGGCGAAACGGCCAACCCCAACCCCGCCTCTCGCCTGCGCCGCCGCGCCGGACCCACCCAGGACCCCGGCCCATGACCGCTCCCCCGCCCCTGATCGACATGCGCAACGTGACCAGGACCTACCGCACCGGCCAGGCCGAGCTGCATGCCCTCAAAAACGTCTCCCTTTCCATAGGCGCGGGCGAATACGTGGCCGTCGTCGGCACCAGCGGCTCCGGCAAGAGTACCCTCCTGAACATCCTCGGCCTGCTCGACCGGCCCACCGCAGGCGCATACCGCGTCCGCAATCGGGACGCCGGCGAGCTG
>DAOUHX010000328.1:0-6938 GCA_034428395.1 Caldilineaceae bacterium | reverse complement strand
GTTGCCGTCGCCGTCGCGCTCGGTCAGCTTGACCATGGCATCGACGAGGTCGTCCCAGTTGTCGGGGAAGGTGTCGGCGTCGAGGCCGGCTGCGTCGAAGAAGTCCTTGCGGTAGATATACATCTTCGTGCCGCACAGGGCGGGGTAACCGATCAGATCGCCGCCGACGGTGCAGATGTTGCGGAAGCCGTCGATCATGTCGTCCCACTGGCCCCACTCCTTGACATAGTCCTGCAAGGGCGTGCAGTAACCGGCGTGGGTCAGGCTGCCCCTGCCCGCGAAGTTGGCGAAGAGGTCAGCAGGCTCGCCGGCCATGCGGGAAGTAAACATCTTTGGCACCAGCTCAGTGTTGGTGACGAAGGTGAACTCGACCTCCCAGCCAGGGTTCTCCGCCTCAAAGACAGGGAAGACCTGATCGATCAGTGTTGCACCAATTGGATGCTCGGCGTTGTAGTTGTCCCACCAGCGGACCGTCTTGCGCATCGCGCCCATAGCCGGCTCGGCATCACCTGTCGCCATCGGCGCGGCTGGGGCTTCACAGGCTGCCAGCAGTGCAGCGCCTGCGGCCGCGCCCGTCAACTTGAGCATGTCACGTCGCGAATACTTTTTGGACATCATTGTGGCTTGAGTCTCCTTGCGCTTTTGATAGAGGATGGATCAGGATATGACAGGTTGGATGACATCACCGCCGGAGCAGAGCACTCCGGGCAAGGCACCGCAGCGAACACCGGCATGAGGGGCTGCTGCCGGAAACCGAAACCCGAAAACTGACGACGAATTGACAACCCAACTTGCGTCCGACTCCGGAGATGGATAAGGTCTATTCTGTGGGCGGGCAATCACCCCCTTCGAAAAGTAGACAGTTTCGATTGGTGCGCAGGCTCAACACGGGAGCTGGAACGAAGACGACTACTCGTCTCGTCGTCAACGAGTGTCTGCATCTGCTAAACCGGTGGATGGGAATCCCTTCAATCCGCCGGGAAGAGTATGCGTTAGGAGTTCCGAATTGTCAAAATTTTCGCCTCTCTATTCAAGACCGCCTAACTTGATTGCCTCGTAGATGCGCAGCTGACGCAACTGACCGATAAGGACGGCCAGCGTCACGGCCACCATGACGCCGAACGCAATATAGATTTTGACAACCTGCATCCAGGCAGGTGCAACGACAAAGGGGGGCGTTGAAGCGTGGACAGCCGTCCCAATCTGAAGCAGGGGTATGAAAAGTGCGGCGGTCACAACGCCGATCAATGTGCCGCCGACAGCAGAAAGCAGGACGAGAAACAGTTTCTCAAAGACGACGACCGCCGTAATCTGGGACGTTGACAGGCCCATGGCCCGCAATATGCCGAACTGGAGTATGCGCTGCCGCAGGGAAAACAACGAATGGAGCAGAAACGCCAGGCCGGAGACGACGATGGCGACGATGAAGCCCAGAGACAGGATGCCAAACAGGGCCGTGCGCTGAGGGTCGGTGCGCCAGACAGCGGTCGCCAGGCGGCTGTCGGTCGCGCCCGTGATGATGAAACCCCGCCCGCGTAGCGCCTCCAGAACAGTTGCAGGATCGGCATCTTCGAACAGTTTCACCCAGATGTCATACGGCCGTTTTCCAATCGTGCCGTAAATGTGGTCCAGGTTGCCCACAAAGAAGTGGCCCGCCTCGGGGTAGAGCGTGGGAAAATAGGCGAGCACACCTACTAAGCTGAAGCGGATCGGACGGCTGACCCCTTCGACGATCAGAAACAGGTCGTCGCCCACGCGCAGCCCGGTCTCCTCGATAAAACTGCGGCTGACCAGAACGCCCATCGAATTGAGGGCCAGCCTGTTCATCAGCGAACCGAGCGGCTCCGCCGAAAAATCGTCCCGCCACCAGCTCGCGCGCCCGAACTCCGCACGATCGATGCCCAGTACGGTCGCCTCGATATTGCCCTCCAGCCCGTCGATAAAGACCGGCTGGCGCAGTACGCGCGTCGCCGCCTCGACACCGGGAATCGAGCCAACAACGCCGAAGGGCGGATAGCGCCACCGCTCCGAACTGCCCTCCATCTGCTCCCATTGCACCTGAACTGAGAGATCCGCGCCAATCGCGTAACGGACGACATCGCTGTAGTGTTTGTCGAGCGTGCCGGCGAAGGTCGAGCTAAGAAGTCCCAGAGCAACTGTGAACATCATCAGGAAGAGTAGTGGACGGTAGCTGCCGGTGCGTCGCGAGATCTGGGTGAAAGCGAGCCACAGAGGTGAACTGAGGAGGCGGCCCATCGCCCGAGCCAGCATCCGAATGATAAAGGGCAATGCCCGCAACGAGACCAGCGCCAGCGCAGCTATAAAAACGGTCGGTGCGAGCAGAAAGAGTGGATCGACGAATGAACCCTCTGCAACGGCGAAAACTTGCTCCTGCTGTCGCAGACGCCAATAGGCGTAGAGGACCGCCCCAAGAAAGAGTAACTCAAAGAGGAGCATCGTCCCGCGGCGGCCGCGGCTGAATTCCTCCTCGCGCGCAGCTTTTTGTTGTTGTGAGACTACAGTGCGGCGGGACGCGGCCGCAGCTGAAAGCAATGTCGCGCCGATGCTCAGCAGCCCGGCCGCGCCGGCATACAGAGCAACCTGCGCGGTGAAGGAAAGATTCAGAAGCGGTCGCGCCGCGAAGGTCAGAAAGCGGTAGACTTGGCCCATCCCTTGTGTGACGCCGCCGGCCGCGATTAATCCAACGCCCAAGCTCACCAGTCCGATCACCAGCATCTCGAGAAAGTAAAGCCAGACAATCTGCAAACTCGACGCGCCGCGACTCCGCAGAGTTACGATCTCTCCCTCGTCCGCGGCCACCATGATCTCGGACGAGATTAGCGTGTAAAGCAGGAGGCTGAGGAGGACAGGCAGGCTCAGCGTCAGCAAGAAGGTGCGCAGCGCGGCGGCGCGGGCGGCGTACCTTTGCAGGATCGCGTGAGCCGGTACATTGAGATCGACCTGGGCCAGAATACCCGAAGTGGTGGCTTGAATCCGTGACACTGCGTCCAGCATGCGCTTGACTTTGTCGATCCTGATCGCGTTGCTGTCGAATGAGAGATGCCAGGCGTACCTGCGCACGTCATCGCCCAGGACCGGCGCCACACGCGACATGAAATCGGCCTCATCGACGATGAAGAAGAAGGAGAAGGCGTCCGGCTCCTCGAACCAGAAGCCACTGTCGCGATCAGCTGGGCGCCAGATGCCCTTAACGACGACCTCGACAGGGGTCACGATATCAGGTCTGTCCAAGCCGAAGAGAACCCGCTCGCCCACCTGGACGTCGTGGTCATAGTAGAAGCGTTCGCTGACCAGGGCACCGATAACGGTACCGGATCCCGCGCCCGAAGTACTTTCGCCCAGAACGATCTCGATATGGTCTTCCAAACCTGTCAGAAATGCCAGCCCCGCGGACTGGTAACGGCGCAGGTCCTCAGGCAATTCCCTTTGCTGCGCGGGCAGGAACCTTGCGACGCGGGTCGAGCCGTAGCGGGTCAGCCGGTCCAGGGGGAGGCCCACCAGCGAAGGCGCGCTCTGGCGCATGAAGCGATCGGCGCGCGCGTAACGCTCCAGCGAAGTATGCGAGGAAAATGGGACGCGATGCACCAGCAGCAGGCTGGAGAGAGAAAGGTCCGAATCCTGTGCTGCCAGTTCGCTACGAAGAAATCTGTCGAGGGCGGCGTCGGTAAAAAGGGGAATCGTCGCAATCAGCGCGATGGTAATGACCAGGCCGACGACGACGAAGGCCATCGGCTGCCATTTGCTGAGGTTGCGCCGCAGCGCCAGTCCCAGCGTCGCGCCGCCGACGGTGCGAAGGCGCGTGCCCGATGGCGGGCCGGCATCAACTGTCCCTGACACGCGTCAGCTTCCCCTAGCCTGTTCTGGAAGAAAGACCAAACTCCGCCAGCCTTCAGCCTGCTGCTGACGGCAGAAGGGGTCCGCTGCGGTCCTGCGGCACGAGTGGCCGGCTGCCGTCTTGGGTGACAACGAAGGACTGCTCGATGTGGAGCGAAGCGATGCCCGCCAGTGAGACCATTGCCTCAAGGTTGAGCACCATGTCCGCCTCAAGCGGCAGGTCGGACGCCACGTCGACGCAGTCGTCTTTGATGCGCAGCCCGTTGTCGGCGACGAGAATCGGGTAGTCGCGCACCTCCAGGCCGAGGCCGTGACCGTGTGGGAACGTTATGGTGATGCCGTTATCGTTGAGTGTCTGCAGCATCGCGCCCTGCGCGGCCGAAGCCTTGGCTCCCGGTCGCAGCGCCTCGCTGCCCGCGGCCATGCACGCGCGCAAGGCCGCATGACGCGCTTCCATGTGGGCTTCAGGCTCGCGCAATGCCAGCGTCGTGCCGGTGTCGGAAAAGTAGTGCTGGTAGATGCAGCCCCAGTCGACGTAGAGCAAATCATCTTCCGCAAACTGGTAGTTGGTCTCGGTCGACATACCCAAGCCGCGCACGCCAAAGGCAAAGTGATCGAAATCTGCGCCCAACTCACCGGCCCGCGCCCGGTAGTGCCGCACAAGTTCGGCTATCGGCATGCCCGGCCGCGCCATATGGAGGCACTCCATACCAACCTCTTCGTTGATTTCGGCCGAACGCGTCAGCCGCCGGAGTTCTTCCTCGCTCTTGACCATGCGGATCAGGCGGATGAGATTGGTGCAGTTTGCGAGCGATGCCCGCGGCAGCGCGCGCTCGATCTGGTCGTGCGTCTCCGGCGGCAGGTCCTCCGCATCCAGGCCGATGCGCCCTCCTGTCAGCCCGCGCTGCTTGAGGATGCTGACCAGCGCGTCGATCGGGGTGGCGTTGCTCTGCGGGGCGGTGAGCAGATTATGGAAGCGGCGCACGTCGTCGGGCAGTTCAGGGGGCGGCAGAGAGACGTCCAGGCCGCTGTCGCCGAAAATGTGTATATCGCGAACCCACAGGTCGGCCGCGTTCACCGCAAACGGTGGACCGAGCACCAGCGCCGGTTCCCCTTCAAGCGGAAAGACTGCGTAGGCCTGCGCCAGGTTGCTCGACGCGCCCGGTACCATCATGTACTCTTTGAAGATTGGGTCGATCCAGCAAAAGTAATCGGTGAAGTAGGTGATATTTGCGAATGACGTCGCGACCAGGGCATCCAGGTCGTACTCCCGCATATAGTCAATCGCGCGCGATCTGTTGAAAAGCATAGCCTACTCTCTCCTCTCACCTGTCTCAAATGGAACGTGAAACTGGTTCACTCGGACGTCGTTCCGCCCATCATAACCGCGATGCAGGGGTCAACCCATCCCGATCTCCCGCAGATAGGCTCGTGTTCGCTTGGCGATCGGCAGCGGCTTATCGAACGGTGCGGGATACATATCCTGTTCGACGATGGCGAAGCCGTTGAAGTCAACCTCAAGCAGCACGTCGCGCAGGGCCAGGTAATCGACGAGACCCTTAGACGGCTCGCAGAATATGCCCATTTGCACGGCCATGGCGAATGGGATGTCCTCGGTTTCGACCTGTTTCTGGATGTCGGGGTCGACGCTCTTGAAATGGAGATAGGGTATGCGCGCATGGTGCCGCCGTATAAAGTCAACGGCATCGATGCCGCGGTAGGCGAAGTGACCGACGTCGAGCCCCAGCGAGACGCGTGCGGGGTCGGTCTGCTCCAGAAGCGTTTCGAGCTGGTCCTCATAGGCGACGTGTGTGTCGGGACTGGAATGGAACGCGAGCTTGAGGCCAAACCGCTCGATCACGATGTCGGCCACCCTGTGCGTTGTGTCGATCAACCGGTTCCAGGCATCCTCGTCAAGCCGCTCGGGGGCCAGGCGTTCGCCGGTAAACCAGTCGGTGTGGAGCTCATCGATCAGCACCATGAACTCCCCGCCCAACGCAGCCACCAGCTCGCTTCCTCCAAGCACCTGCCGCTCCACCTCGGGCCAGGCAGAGGGCTCCTCGAGGTTGGCAAGCGTGAAGGTCCCCGAAACCTTTAACCCTCGCTGGCCCAGTTCGGACTGCAACGTATCGACATCGGGCGGCATATAGCCGTAGGGGCCCAGCTCAATCCACTCGTAGCCGGCTTCGACGACCTCGTCAAGAAAGCGGCGCCATGGAATCTGCTTGGGGTCGTCGGCGAACCAGACGCCCCACGAGTCAGGACCGGAGCCAATCTTTACATTCATTTTGCCTCACTCCTTTTGCTGAGCGGCTGTCTAGCCGGCGGCGATGCGAGCGCGCAGATCGCCGATGATCATTTGCGCCGAACGCATGAGCAGCCACCAGTCGACACCGACCTGCAGCCACTGCATCCCTTTGTCCAGCCATTCGGCCATCTTCTCGGGTTCGTCGGCCAGCCCGATGCCGACGAAAACGCCCGCCTGCCGCGACTTCTCGATCACCGTCTCAATTGCGGCGGCTACGTCCGGATGATGCGGCTGCCCCATTAGCCCCATCGAACCGGACAGATCATTGCCGCCGATGACGACTGCGTTCAAGCCGGGAATGGCCAGGATCTCGTCCAGGTTGTTGACAGCCTCGATTTGCTCGATTTGTGCGATGGCGATGATGGCGTCGTTTGCCCGCTGGCTGTAGCCGGCATCGGCGCTGAGGCCATGGTCGATCGGCCTGCGCGGCCCGAAACCGCGCATCCCCTCGGGCGGGTAGCGGCATGCGGCCACCGCGCGGCGCACGTCGTCGGCGGTGCGGACCATCGGCACGATGACACCGTCGGCGCCAATGTCGAGGACCGTCTTGATCGTGGCCGCATTGTTCTCGGGTACGCGCACCAGAGCCGTGGTTTCGGTCCCCTTGGTTGCCATGATATGGGCCTGAACCGTTTCGAGCGAATATGCGTTGTGCTCCATGTCGATCCAGGCGAAATCCAGCAGCCCGGACAGGGCTTCGGTGACCGTCGGGTCGGCGAAGGAGATGCCGCTCCCAAGACAGACTTCGCCGCGGCGCAGCTTGGATGTGAAATAG
>DAOUHX010000327.1:0-8347 GCA_034428395.1 Caldilineaceae bacterium | reverse complement strand
CGCTGCGGCGGGTCAGGACATTCAGCCGGCGCGGCATATTCTTGAAATGAGGAGGCGGCAATGACCGCGTTCCCGAAGGCGGCGAATCATGAAGTTACGCGCTCGCTTGAGCTGTACGAGCAGGCAGGCGAGCTGATTCCGGGCTGGACGCAGCTGATCAGCCGCAGGGCCGATCAGTTCGCGCACGGCGTCAGTCCGATTTACGCGCAACGGGCAAAGGGCTCGCGCTTCGTTGACGTTGACGAGAACGAGTACATCGACTGGATGAGCGCGGTCGGGGCGATCATTTTGGGGCACGCCGACGAGGTTGTCGACGGCGCGGTCAAGGAGCAGATCGATCGCGGCAGCCTTTTTTCGGCCAACAACCCACTCGAGCTGGAGCTGGCAGAGGAGCTGAACGCGACGATACCCAGCTCGGAGATGGTGCGGTATGCGAAGGGCGGGGGCGACGCATGCGCGGTGGCGGTCCGCATCGCGCGCGGCGTTACCGGGCGCGATAAGATCCTGATCTGCGGCTATCACGGATGGCATGACTGGTACCAGGCCGCGAATTACGAAGCCGACCCAGAGAGCGGCGAGTTTCCCTTTGCAGGCATTGAACCGATCGGCGTACCCAAGGCACTGGCAGGGACGGTCATCCCGTTCGTGTACGGCGACTTGGAGATGCTGGCCGCGCTGCTGGACGAACACGCCGGCGAGGTCGCGGCGATCATGATGGAGCCGGCCCGTTCCGAGCTGCCCGCGCCAGGTTACCTGGAAACTGTGCAGGAGATGGCCGCCAAGCACGGGGTTGTTCTCATTTTTGACGAGGTGTCGTGCGGCTGGCGGCTGGAAATTGGCGGCGTACAGGAGGCAGTGGGGGTTACGCCGGACATGACGGTGGTGGCCAAGGCGATGTCGAACGGCTATCCCATGGGCGCGGTGGTCGGGTCGCGGGCGGTGATGGAGCCGGCTAAGCGTATGTTCATTTCGAGTTCGTATTGGAGTGACAACGTGGGGCTGGCCGCGTCGGTGGCGACGATCCGCGAGCTGAAGCGGCGCAAATCGCCGCAGCGGTTCAAGGAGATCGGCGAGCATCTCCGGAGTGTATTGGACGCGGCGATTGCGGACGCGGGACTGGAGGGCGCCTGCACCGGCCTGCACACGAGTCCCGCGGTCACGCTCAAGACGCCTGACGACGTCGACCCGCGCAAGGTGTCGACGTTATTCATCCAGGAGATGGCGAGGCGCGGCGTTCACACGTACATGAACTTCAAGGCGACGCTCTCGCACACGGAGGAGGATGTACGCCTTACCGGGGAGGCGGCCGCCGAGTCGCTGCGCGTCGTTCGCGGCGGGCTGGAGCGGGGGAACCTGGACGAGCTGATTGAGGCCGATCTGAAGAAGGAACCTTTCCGCCGCCTGGTGCGATAGGCCGTGTAGCGCCCCCGGCGCGCAATGGGTACGAGGAACGCCGCCATGTTTACGTTTGAAGAGGCCGACCGATCGTTTCTTGAGCGGGAGGTCCTGCCGCATCTGCCGGACCGCATTTACGACGCGCATGCACATCTGTTTAGCCACGAACACTATCCGGCGGACGCGCTTCCACCGGGCCTGGCGAACACGCCGCCGCGGATTGGGCTGGCCGAGTACGAAGAGTACAACGGTTGGCTGCACCCTGGCGGGCGGGTGGTGGGCGGTCTGTTTTTCGGGCTGGCGTTTCTGGGCGACCGGCAGGCCAACAACGAGTTCGTTGCGGCCGAGGTCAATGGCACGGGCCCACTGGCGCAGAAGTCGCGCGCGCAGCTGATCATCTCGCCGAATATGGACGCGGAGGCAATTTTAGACGAGGTCCGGCGGCTGGACATGACCGGGCTGAAGTGCTACCACACGATGGCGCCGCTAAATCCCCTGCTGGGAACGGAGGCTTCGGGCGCGGGTTCCTATAGCGCGGACAGGCCGACGTGGGAAGCGCCGATCGAGGCCTATCTGCCGGAGGCCCACGTTGCCGCAGCCGATACGCTCGGTCTGACGATCACGCTGCACATGGTGCGCGACCGGGCGCTGGCCGACCCGGTGAACCAGGCGACGATTCGCAGGTATTGTCGCAACTATCCGAACATGCGGCTGATCTTGGCGCACGCGGCGCGCGGGTTCAATCCGTGGCACACGATCGAGGGGATTGAGAGCATACGGGGTTTGGAGAACGTCTGGTTCGACACCTCGGCGGTGACCGAGGCGGGCGCGTTCGAGGCGATCGTCGAGACGATGGGCCACGAGAAGCTGATGTACGGGACCGATTTTCACGTCAGCCAGGTTCGCGGGCGCTGTGTTGCGATCGGCGACTCGTTTCACTGGCTCTACGCCGACGAGATGGACCTGGACGAGAAGCACATCTCGCTGCAGCCTGTGCTGATTGGCCTTGAGTCGCTGCGCAGCCTCGTGCTGGCCTGCCGGCGGCTGAAGTTGAGCGAGCGCCAGGTCGAGGATATCTACTACGGGAACGCGGCCGCGCTTCTGGGAATCGAGTGAGGAGGGGAAAGATGCAGGTCCTGTCGCCGCCGGAGCAGATCGATTTTGCCCACAACAAGCAGCTGCTGAACCGCTACCGGTTCATCGAGTACGAGACGCTGCGGATTCTGGCCGCGTGGCTGCCGGGTACGGCCCGAATGGAGTGGAAGCTGGCGATGGGGCGGCTGCTGTGGGAGGACGCGCAGCACGTGCAGCATCTCTACCAGCGGCTGCGGGAGATCCAGACGCCGGCGTTCCGGCCGCCGGGCGACGATGCGCTCGAAGAGTTGATGGCGGAGGCGATTCACGCGCCGACGGCGGCGGACCTGCTTGGCGGGCTCTTTCGGGTGATCAAGCCGGCGCTGGCGGCCACCTATCGCTGGCATTGTGAGCAGACTTTCGCCAATCCCGACGCGCCGACGCTGTACGCGTTCAAGCATATCCTGGTTGACGAGGAGGCGCAGCTGGTGTTGACGGAGGAGGTACTGGCGGAGCATCCGCCGGGCGAATGGGAGGCGTATATTGCCGACCTGCTGGCAGCGGCGGGGGGCGTCTCCGGCCGAGATGAGCGGCCGCAAGCGCCGCGGCGCCCGGCGGCACGGAAGCGGTTCGAGCTGGCCGACCAAGCCGCGCGCGACGAACGCTTCCAGCTCGTGAACCGCAACGCCGGCCAGCGTATCGTGGACCCCGACGGGGAGACGCAGCGGCTGCTCGACTTCGAGAGCTACAGCCAGGAGATGCTGGCGGCGGAGACGGTGGCGGTGATCATTTACCTGTCTCCGGGCATGCCCTGGGCGTTCACCTACGACAGCGCGCGGCACTGCTACGACGAGACCCGCCACTGTAAACTGGGCATCGAATGGCTGGCCCACCACGGGCACGACTATAAGGACGTTCCGCAGAACACGCGCATTTACGCGTGGCGTACGCAGTACGATGCGGCGACGCAGTACTGTCTGCTGACGATGGGCAACGAGACGCACGCCTTTCCGCGCCGCCACGAGCAGATGGCGGACTACGCCAAGACCGGCGACCGTCTCTCGGCCCAATATGTGAGCTATGACATGGCCGACGAGCGGCAGCACGTTGCGTTCGGCCATAAGTGGCTGCCGCGACTCATGGAGGAGCACGGTATCGACCGGCCGGTTGAGGCGTTCGTCGAGGAGACGGTCGCGCTGTGGAAGCGGGAGTACTCTTCCGGGACGCTGCCGCTGCCGGGGGAGCGGGAAGCTTCCGCGATTGGCGCCCACTAGTCACAATATGCCGGCTACCAGGCCACTTCTGCTGACTCCCATGGATTCGAGCAACTATCGGGAACTAGGTCGGACGGGACTGTCGGTTTCACCGCTTGCCCTGGGCACGGTGGAGCTGGGGATGGACTACGGGATTCCGGTGCCGGGCGAGTACGGGCGGCCGACCAGCGCGGCGGCGGAGCGGCTTGTACATGCGGCACTGGACGGCGGCATCAATCTGATCGACACAGCGCAAGCATACGGCAGCAGCGAGTCGATCCTGGGCCGGGCGCTGCGCGGACGTCGCAGTCGCACGGTGCTGGCGACGAAGGCAACCGTGCAGGTGGATGGGAAGACGCTGCGCGGGGATGCACTGCGGCGCGCATTGTGGGCCGGGCTGGAGAACAGCCTGCACCTGCTGCAGACCGAATACGTGGACATCTGGCAGATTCACAATGTCGACAGCGACCTGCTTGATCAGTCGGAAATCGTGTCCGAGGTCTTTTCGGAGGCGCGCGCCAGGGGAATGGCGCTGTGGCGCGGGGGGTCGTTCTACGGCCCGGACCTGCCGCTGGCCGCGCTGGATCACGATCTGTTCGATGTCCTTCAGGTGACCTATTCTGTCTTCGACCAGCGACTGGCGGACAGGCTTTTCCTGGCCGCGAAGAAGCAGAATGTCGGCGTAGTGGTGCGTTCGGTCCTGTTGCAGGGCGCGCTGACCGGGCGCGCCGATCACCTGCCTGACAGGTTGGAGCCGTTGAAGGCGCGTTCGCGGCAGTTCCGCGAGCTGGTCGCAGCGCTGGGCGGCGGCCTTTCTCCGGCGCAAGCTGCGATCGCCTTTGGGTTGGCTGAACCGCGCATTGCTTCCGTTCTCATTGGTGTGCGAACGGAAGTGGAACTGGAGGAGAATCTGGCCGCGGCAGCGGCGACGCTCTCGCCTGACCTGATGTTTGAGTTGCGCAAGCTTCGCATAGATAATCCAGAGTTCGTTAACCCGAGCACGTGGCAGGTAGATCTTGCGGCCGCGGCCCGGAAGATGGGCAGCACGTGACCGGCTGGTTTTCCATTGTAATGAACGGATGCCCGCAAATCGATATCTGAGGAGGAAGTAAACATGGAAGTCCGCCAGCTGGGGAAGTCGGAACTGCAGGTCAGCTCGATCGGTCTGGGCAGCGTCACGTTTGGTCGCGAGATCGACGCGCAGACGGCCTACTCGATTATCGATTATGCGCTCGAAAGGGAGATCAATCTGATCGATACGGCCGAAGCCTACTCTGCGGGCGGCTCCGAGGCGGTGCTGGGCGAGTGGCTGTCGCGGGGAAGCAACAGGCAGAAGGTGGTCCTGGCGACAAAGATCGGGCCGCCTTTGGGTGAGGAACGGATTCAACAGGTTGCAGAGGACAGTTTGCGCCGGCTGCAGACCGATGTCATTGACCTCTACCAGCTCCATTCCTTCGATGACAACACACCGATTGAGGAGACTCTGGAGGCGCTCAACAGATTGGTGGAACAGGGGAAGGTGCGCTACATCGGGTGTAGCAACTTTGCGGCGTGGCAGCTGTGCAAGGCGCTGTGGAAGGCGGAGGTGAACGGCTGGGCGGCGATGGTGTCGGTCCAGCCGAACTACAATCTTGCGGTTCGGGATATCGAGGCCGAGCTGCTGCCCTTCTGCGCCGACCAGAATCTCGGCGTCATTTCCTATAGTCCGCTGGGGGCAGGTTTCCTGACCGGCAAATACCATAAGACGTGGACAGCTCCCAAGGGCACGCGCTTCGACGTCATACCGGACCACTGGGACATCTACGAGAACGATCTATCGATGCGGCGCATGGAGGGATTGCGCACGGTTGCGGCGGAGACCGGCATTTCGATGGTGCAGCTGGCGCTGGCGTGGGCGATTGGGCAGCCCGGCATCACGACGGTGCTGATCGGCTGTCGCAAGCTTTCGCATGTCGACCAGGCCTTTGAGGCCGAGGCGATGGGTCTGTCGGCGGAGCTGCGCGACAGGCTGAACGGGCTGGGTTGACCGGCAGAGGGCGAAGTTCCAGGTAATCCAACCGTAGCTGGCAGGAGAAAGGGAGCTGGAAAATGAAGACATATCGCGCCGCGGTAATCGGGTGCAGCCGCATGGGCGGCTTCATCGACAACGAGGTGATCGGCGCGCAGGGCATTCCACTGCCCTACTCGCACGCCGCCGGGTTCACGGCCTGCGGGCGGACAGAGCTGGTTGCCTGTTCCGATCTGCGCAGCGACGTGATGGCCGAGTTCGGGCGGCTGCACGGAGTGCCCGCGCAGGGCCAGTACACTGACTACCGCGAGATGCTGGCAAAGGAGGGGCTGGACATCGTCAGCGTGGCGACCCAGCCGGAGCCGCGTGCGGAAATCGTGATCGAGTGCGTCGGGCAGGGCGTGAAGGCTGTCTACGCGGAGAAGGCGATGGCGGCGTCGATGGCCGAGGCCGATGCGATGGTCGAGGCGGTCGAAAGCAATGGGGCCATCCTCAATCTGGGGACGAACCGGCGCTGGGACGCGCGCTACGACCGCATGAAGGAGATCATCGACAGCGGTGAGCTGGGTGAGCTGGAGCACCTGATCGTCTACCAGGTCGGCACCCTCTTCAACTCGGGCAGCCACCATCTGGACCTGGTGCTGCGTCTCAACAGTGATCATCCGGCCGCATGGGTACAGGGCCATTTGCCGGAAGGGGACCCCCTTTTTGAAGGCGACGTCCTGACTGAAGACCCGCGGGCCGAGGGCATCATCCAGTTTGTCAACGGTGTGACGGCCCACGTCATGCTGACCGCGCGCAGGTCGGAGTACGAGGCGATCTGCTCGAAGGGGACGATCACTGCGATCCACGACGGGCTCAGCTGGCAGGTGCGCAGGGCTTCTTCGACGGGACTGCGCGGGCGCGACCAGTTCCATGACGCGACCCCGCCGGAAACGACGCCGAACAGCTCCACCTTGTGCCTGATCGAGGACCTGGTGCATTCGCTGGACACGGGAGAGCCGCCGCGAGGCGGCGTGCGCGCGGCGCGGGCCGGCAACGAGCTGATTTTCGGCCTGATCGAGTCCCATCGCGCGGGCGGCGCGCGGGTTTCGCTGCCGCTGGAGAAGCGGACGACGCGGCTGGTGCGCGACCGGGCGCCGCGCCAGCCGAAGTACCGGCCCGATTAGTCCCGGGCGGCCCTATCAAAGCAGATAGCGTTCGGCATTGCGCTCGACTTCGACCAGAAGCGAGTCAACGTAGCCGCGCACGCCGAACAGCCGGCAGTCGGCGTCGCCGACGCTGCCTCGATGAAGCTTACCCGTTCGTTCCCAGTACGCGCCGAGCGCGGGGCGATCCATGGCCGGGAACGGAGGGGCCTCCCCGTCGCCCTGGCCTACGGCGTGCAGTTTATTCCAGTAGATGACTTCCACGAAGTGAATGTAGGTCGAAGAGAGGTAGTCGACCCCCAGCATCAGGAGTTTGGCACCGGCGCGGTACGCCCTGTGCATGGGCGAGTGCAGCCCGTACGTCTTGCCCCAGGGTCTGAGATCCCATGGTGAAAAGTGGCCCTCCTGGCAGAGGTGATCCGCCACAAACTCCTTGGCGCCCTCTCCGCGCGCGGAAACGGAGTGGGAGTAGTGGTCGGAGCGGTGGACTCCCGGCAGGCGGCGGAACTGCTCGGTGATCCAACCGACGGTCGAAGGCGTGGAGGCATGGTCCCATGTTTCGGCGCGTTTGTTCCTTTCCACCAGGTTGAATGAGGGCATAAGCAGCAGACCGCCCGTCCCAATTGCGGCCTCCAGGGCCTCGATCACGGCGATAGCGCCGCCGCGGACCGGTCCGAGCGATTTGAACGACGCGTGGACGAAGAGGATGTCGCCTGCTTCGACACCCAGTCGCCGCAGGTCCTGGGCGAGATCGCTGCTGCTGTGCTGGAGCATGCGAGACGTTTGCGGTCAGCCTTGCCTGGGTTTCTGATCGAAAGAAGCCCAACGGAGTGACCTTCGACGGTACAAGGCGCGATGTTCAGCGGCCTACTTCGGGTTGCGGCTGAGCGCGTGTGCACCCAAGCCCTCGACCGTGCGGAGCATCTCGTCCGCGCGCATTTGAGCTGACCCCTCCTTCTTACCTCGGTGCAACGACGCCAAACTCAGCTTCGAGCTTCGCCCACACTTCGTCGTCCAACGGCGAATTTGCGGCGCGGATGTTTGTCTCAAGTTGATCGACGTTGAGGCTGCCGATTGGGTTACCGTGAATGCGGGTTTCCTTGAGGCAGAACTGGATGGCCAGTTGCAGGAGGTCGATGCCCTCGTCGCGGCACCATTGCCAGAGCGGCCGTGCGGCGTCTGCATCCTCGACATTGCTGTAGCGGCTTTTCTCCCGGGCTTCGTCGATGTCGGCCCCGGTCAGCAGGCCGCGCAGGATTGACCAGCCGTTCATCACGCCGACGTCGGCCGCGGCTGCGGCGGGCAGGACGGTGTCGGCCGCGGACTGGCGTATGAGGTTGTAGTCGCTGAAGCAGAGGATCAGGTCTACGTCGCCGGTGGCGATGACCTGCTGATGGAAGTGGTGCTGGCGCATGCCATAGCCGACGTGGCGCACCTGTCCGCGTGCCTTGAGCTGGAGCAGGCCCGCC
>DAOUHX010000326.1:0-6694 GCA_034428395.1 Caldilineaceae bacterium | reverse complement strand
TTCGTCGTTGGCGGTGACCTTCAGCCAGGTGTCCCAGTCGGCCAGGACCATCGGCCACATGGCGATCTTACCGCTGGCAGTGGGGAAGTCGCCGAGAGCCGCATGCTGGCCGGGTTTCATGGAGAATTCGGTCCAGGCCACGAGCTGTTCGACGGCTTCTACGGCTTCGGGCTGGTCGAGCAGACACTTGGTCTCGTCTTCGCTGATGATCTGGCCGCCGTTCTGCCAGATGGTGGTGAGGTAGAGGTCGCCAGCCAGGAGGGGGGCGGTCATTGCATAGGACTCTTCGCCGCGGTTGAGCTGCGGTCCGGCTGCGGCCACGTCGGCAAAAGTCCACTCGTCGTTGGGAAGGTCAAGTCCGGCCTCGGCGAAGCGGTCCTCGCTGTAGGCGAGTCCGCGCAGGATGACCGAGTTTGTAGGCAGGCCGTAGATGTCGCCGTCGAGCATACCCCAGTCGCTGTCAGCGGGGAATTCGAAATCGTCCATGACCACGTCCGGATCGTTGGCCAGGAACTCGCTGATGGAGAGGGCAACATTCTTGCGCTTGATCTGAATCCACCAGGGGCCGCCGATGAACCACAGGTCAGGGGCGGTGCCGGCGGCGACATCGATCAGGAGCTTGTCGGCGTGTTCGCCCCAGGGAACCAGCTCGAATTCGACATGGACCGTGTCGCTCTGTTCGTTGAACATGTCGACCTGCTTGTCCAGCGGTCCGATCACCTGGGCGTAGCGAACCGTCGTTTTCTCCATGCTGGGTTCGGCGGCTTCAGAACCCGATTCAGCTTCTGCTGCTGGTTCCGGTCCGCCGCCGCAGGCCTGCAGGAAGGGTACGCTGGCGCCAACCACTGCCGCTCCGCGCAGGAATTGTCTGCGGCTCAATCGCTTGTTCGACATTGTTGTCTCCTCCATTGTGAAGAATGAACTTTGAACCATCAGTGAACTGCGAACTATGGACCGTGGAAGGGAGTTCCACTGAATCGTGGGCGTCAACCTTTAATGCCGGAGAATGTTACCCCTTGTATGAAGTAGCGCTGCGCAAAGAAGAAGACAAGCAGCGGCGGTATCAGAATCATCGTCGAGCCGGCCATCAGATGGGGGAGATTGGGGCGGACCGAGGACGATGCCGCGGTGGCCATGAAGTGGAGGCCCACTGCAAGTGTGAGCATGTCACGGCTGCGGAGGAAGATAAGAGGGCCGAAGAAGTCGTTCCAGGTCCCCAGGAAGGAAAAAATGGCAACAGCGGCCAGGGCGGGCTTGATAAGGGGCATTGTGATGCGGCCGTAGATGCCCAGCCAGCCGCAGCCGTCGATGCGGGCGGCATCGTCGAGCTCCGGGTTGATGGTGAGTATAAACTGGCGCAGGAGGAAGATGAAGAAGGCGCCTCCGCCGAACCAAGACGGGACGATGAGCGGGTAAAATGTATTCAGCCATCCAAGATCTTTGAAGAGGATGTAGAGCGGGATGATGGTGACCTGCCCGGGGACCATCATTGTGCTCAGCACGAGGATGAAGATGACATCGCGCCCGATGAAGCGAATGCGGGCGAAGCCAAAGGCTACGAGTGACGCGCTCAACAGCCGGCCCACCAGGACACCAAGAGTGATGATCATCGTATTGGTGCCGTATTGGGCAAAGCTGAAGTAGTCGACAAAGGCCTGGCGGTAGTGGATCCACTGGAAGTCGCTGGGGAACCACGTGGGCGGAAGGAGGAATACCTCGTGCTGGGGCTTGAGAGAGGTGGAAATCATCCAGTAGAGGGGGAAGAGCATGGAAAAGGAGCCGACCAGTAATACGACGTGAATGACCGAACGTTCCAAGGCGCGCGTTCTTTCGGCCTTGCGACGAAGGCTACGAGCGTCGGTGGTTCTCGAAACGCCGCCTGTCACGGTAGTCGCCATTTCCGAGCCTCTTGCACCTGTGAAGGAGAGGAATTAGCAGAAATTATATTTGTTTCGTGCGGCTATGGCAAGCGCCGAAAATCCGGCGGTTTACGGGGGTCGGTCGAGGAGAAAGACGGGGCATTTCTGCCGCACAGAGGGCGGTGGAGTTCCGGATGCTTGCGACAGTCAGATGATAGTCTGGTCGGCAAGACTCAAGGCAGAACGCCGAGGAGCGTTTGAATTGCTCCCCGGCGTTCAACGGAAGACAGAGCCTGGTCTTCGGCGGAATCCTGCTTAGTTCTGCTTGAAGGTGATCTCTGTGCAGGCGACGCTATCGGTGATGGTCCTGCCCCAGGTTGGCGACAAGCGGGTCAGATTGGAGAATTCCTTCGAAGCAGTTCTCGATGTGTCCCAGCCGCCGCTTGGGCAGTGCACGACCCAGATTTCAACATGTGTGCCTGAAGGGGCAGGGCCGCCAAAGGGGGAGAAGCCCCAGTGGCCGGTCGGTTTGCCGCAGCCGCTGCACTTGGTGTTGCGGGGTCCGCTGAAGGAAACGTGCAGACAGACGCCGTTCATCAGGTTGTTGTTCCTGTCATACATCTTGCCTTCAAAGTAGGTCTGATGATCGTTGCGGTTGCAGCTCCCGTTGCCTATGAGGGAGTAAGCGTGACCCGTTGACGGCGGTTGGGTCGGCGCGGGCGCCGGCGGGACCGGTGTTGCTGTCGGCGGAATCGGAGTCGGTGGGGGCGTCGGGATGAAGGATGCAACCTGCACAAGCTCCGGGTTAGTAGCCGCCACCAGCGGGCTGTAAACCCAGGTGTACTGGCCATTGTAGATAATTTGCCACCAACCGCCGGCGGGGTTCTTGCCGGAGATGGGGTACTGGGAGCCGGGCGCAGCCTGGCCCACGATTGGATAGTTTGTTCCAGGGCCTGCGCGCACGTTCATCTGCCTCGTCATCGTGACGGTGGGCGAATCGGGCGTTGGTGAGGCTGTGGGTGTCGGCGACACGGTCGGCGTCGGTGTGGCCGTTGGCGATGCTGTCGGCGTTGGAGTGGGCGTGTCGGTCGCCTCCAGGACGGCCAACCGCTGCTCGAATGAGTTGACTCGGTCCGCCATTGAAGTTACAAGCTCTACCATTGCCTCTACCTTTGCCGCCAACGCTTCGAGCGTCAACTCGTCCTGGGCGTAGAGTGGAGCCGCGACGCCAATGAGACATACTGTGATCAGCAGTATCAGAATTGACTTTTTCATGTTCTTGCCCCGATTCTTGCTACGATTCTCGGTTTGGACTAACGCTGACCTGGTCGAAAGGACGGGCCAAAGAGCCGTGTCTTCAGGATGCCGGCGGAGAGGTCAAACAACTGACAACTGATTGTTCTTGAGTCTTCTCTTCATCGTATCGCTTCCGACCTCCCTTCGAAAGTCCTTGCTCAATTGTTCTGGGCGAAAATAAGCCAGACTTCGCCGTTGCCTCCAGTGACCGTAAAGGTGAAGTCTTGGCTGTCCCGTTCACCGTTGCCGTCTCTGACAAAGATCCTATAGTTTCCGTTGACAGTTCCACCGGGAACCTGGCTGAGTGAAACGGCCTTCAGGTAGTTATACTTGCTGCCCTGCGGCCCATTGTGCGTACTGTTCTGACCGCGCGTCGTATGGTCGATAGCTGAGACATGGACGCCGTCCTTGTGGAGCTCGACATAGTATCTGCCGCCAATGCCTTGAATCTCATCGTTGCGTCCTTCATGGACAAAGCCGATGTAGAGCTTCAGTTCGCTTCCGCCATTGTGCCTCAGATCTGTATTGCGCAGCCGGAATTTGCAGCCGTCGCCGCCAATGCCTGCGCAGGGGTCCGCGGGTGAAGGTGCCACCACTTGGGGTACCGGAGTCGGAGGGATGGGCGTTGGTGGTACGGGCGTCGGCGGCGGCGTCGGAATGAAGGAGGCCGCCTGCACGATGTGGGGATTTGTAGCGGTCACAAGAGGGCTGTAGACCCAGGCAAATTGCCCGCCGTAGATAATCTGCCACCAGGTGCCGGCGGGATTCTTGCCGGAGATGGGGTACTGGCTGCCGGCCTCCGCCTGGCCCACGATTGGATAGTTGGTACCCGGACCGGCGCGCACATTCATCCGTCGCGTGATGGTCACCGTGGCCGAATCGGGCGTTGGCGTGGCCGTCGGCGTTGGCGGTGCTGTCGGTGTCGGTGTGGCAGTCGGCGATGCTATCGGCGTAGGCGTCGGCGTATCGGTCGCCTCCAAAATGGCCAGCCTCTCTTCGTACAAGGTCAGCCGGTCCGAAATCGAAGTCAGCAGCTCGACAATAGCCTCAACCTTGTCCGCCAGCCCTTGGAGGGTCAAGTCGTCCTGGGCATAGAGCGGAACTGCAATGCCAGCGAGACAGACCACGATCAAGACGACGAGCAACAGCTTTTTCATTTCTTTTCCCCGGTCATTTGTGCAGTTAAGGCTATGAGCGGCGGATCGTGCACCGCCAAGTCGGTGTCATGGGTTGTTCACATGGGCAGTTGCGGAGGACGATTCCATGCAGTAGAGAAATTAGTTGGAATCGAACAAAAAATGCGGACTATCCTCGCGACGGCTCGGACATCTCTTTGCGCGCCTTGGCGGAAAGGGCGGGAAGGTGGCCCTCATTGTCGATAACCTGCTGAAGGTGGCGCATGCGGGCAGGAGACGCAGTGGCTCTCATTATGTCAGAGTGCATCTGATCGATCCAGTAGCGATGATGGTTCGCGATGTACTGCTTCAACTCGTTAAGCTCCGGCTCGTTCTCGCAGTGTGCGCAGGAGTTCAGTGTAAACATGCGCCGCCGCCTGCTGCCGCCAAAGGAGGCGTGCATCAGATTGTGGTTAAACGCGACGACGTCACCGGGCTGCGTTTCCAGCGCTACGGCCGGCACATTGTTCTGCTCGATCCCCCAAAGCTCGGGGGATTCGCCGGCCTGGCGGGCCTCCCAGCCCTTAAACATGTCCACCCGGTGTGTGCCGGGAATTACGCGCAGGCAGCCGCTGTCGCGACCGACATCATCCAGATAGAGCGCCACTTTGAGGTACTTGCCCACCTTGTGGAAGCCGTCGCTGTGCCAGCGCGTGTCGCCGGTGTAGTAGTTGCCGTCGCCGCCAAGGTAGTTGAACTCTTCTCCAAGGATGCCGGAGATAAGTCCAACCAGTTTGGGATGGTCGAGGAGAGTACTGAGCCGTTCGCGCTGGTCGATGAAGGGCACGATGCAGGAGCGCTTGCTGCCGTCATGGACGACGTTTCGCCCGCGAAAGACCGCTTCGAACTCGTCAATGATCCAGCTGATCTCATCTTTAAGCAATCCGGGCAGGGCGAGGAATCCGAAGGTCTCAAAAAACTGTTTCTGCTCGCGTGTCAACTCCATGATGCTCTTCTCGCTGTTGCGTGAAAACCGATTTCAAGCGTTTGGAAGCGCCGAAAGCGAGGGCCTGGCACAGCTTGAAAGGTAGATTGGAGGTAACGCCGGCTGCCTCAGAGTACACAGATACTGTAATTCATTGGCGTCATTGCTGCAATGAAGGCAGCCACATTCAACTATATTGCCTGCCTGTTTTGTTGTCAATTCAGATTCGAATATGGGTACATCGCGACTTGAGAGCCGGCTTCAACTTCGTCCGGGCATTCGAATCGCTCGCGGCAAGCGTAAGGAGCACAATTGACAGAATCGCTCTCAAGCGAGCATTTGCAAGCGTCTACGAGCATTTGCAAGCGTCTACGAGCGTCTACAGGCGTTTTGGAGGCGTTTGGCGCGCCGGTTCGCAACTCATGGATTTCTAGGGGCGCGGCGGGTCTGGTTGGCGTTATGGTGACCGAGGGATAGGGCTCTTGCGTGTCTCGTGCAGACAATCGTCTACAAAACCTTACTGCGATATGTGCAGCAAATGGTTTCAGCCGGACATGGTCCCTCAGAGGGAACGCACTGCCAGGCGCCGGCCAGTATGTTCCGAGCTTTCTCAATCAGCTACAACATGGTGGTAACGGTTTCGACTTCGACATCGGGATGGATCAGCGTCACCAATGCTCTCCATCCAAGCGGATAAGTCTCGGTCTGGCCAGGACGTGACAGAGAGTATGGCTCAGTACCGGGACGCTCAAATCCCGGGTGCAGGCGAATCTGATCTGCAGCGTCACTCCTCCGGAAAGTTGCGGAAAAGCGCGGCCATGACCGGGTCTTCCAATGGGCCCACATCGGATTTCGTAAGGCGGGCCTGGTCTTTGTAGTCCTGGGGCAGGTCTTTGCGCACCCAGATTGGCGTTCGAGTCCCGGCGTAGAGCGCCCAGATGACTTTGCGTACTCGATCGCTCAGGTTAGGCGTGTTGGTATGGTAGATGGAGGTGTCGTTGATCCAGCAGTCGCCGGCCTTGCCGGTGGCGAGCACCATGTCCGGCACGCTGCGGGGCTGTCCGTCGGGCGCGTTGAACCAGGGCGGTGAATTGACATGGGTACCGTGGGTGCCGGGAAGAAGCCCGGTCGGTCCCATCTCTTCATTTACATCTTCGATGAGAAAGGTCAGCCGGATATAGATTGGGGGGGTCATGTCGGAGGCTTTCTTGTTTACGCGCGCATCGTTGTGCCAGGCCTGATGGGCGGGGCTGCGCTCAAACAGGCAGTGGCCATGGCCGGCCCCGAAGACAACCGGATCGTCTTGCCAGTATCGCTGCATGTAGCCACGCACGATCGGCATGATTTTTGAAAGATTCACGAGCTGACGAAATACCGGGTCTTGCCAAAGGGGAATCAGGTCGAAACGATTGGATGCATTGCGATGCTGGCGGCCCTTT
>DAOUHX010000325.1:0-7124 GCA_034428395.1 Caldilineaceae bacterium | reverse complement strand
TTCTGGCGCTCAAACAGAATCAGCCACAGTTGCATGAAGCTGTTGAGACAATGTTCACGCTGGAGAAAGAAAACGGATTTGCTGATGTCGCCCACGACTACCACCAGACGATAGAAAAGGACCACGGCCGCATCGAAACCAGACGCTGTTGGGCTATTTCTGCGCCCGAATTCCTCGCCTACATGAACCCTGACCAGGAGTGGTCCCAACTGCAAAGCCTGGTCATGGTCGAAGCCAAACGACAACTGCCAGAGCGGACTTCGCTTGAAACTCGATACTTCATCTCCAGCTTGCCTCCCGATGCCGAATTGCTCCTGACTTCCACGCGCAGCCATTGGAGCATAGAGACTCAGTCCACTGGGTCCTGGATGTCGCCTTTCGGGAGGACGACAGCCGCATTCGTGAGGGCCATGCGCAGCACAACCTGGCCATCTTGCGCCGCTTAGCTCTCAACCTCCTGCGCAAAGAAAAGAGCGCCAAAATCGGTATCGCTGCCAAACGCAAACGAACAGGTTGGAAAACTGACTATCTCCTAAAGGTCCTCTCCCAATAAGATGCGTATGCCCTGACGCGGAAACCCGCTTGCCAGTCGCGGCGAAATCAAGTATGATAAAATTAAGAGGTATTGCTTTTTCAGAGGAGAATGCCCATTTGTCGTTTCGGCCTTTTTTCTTAGGCGACGCGCTTCTGCTGCAACGGCTGCGCAAGTATTCGACGCCCCTCCAGATCGAGCGCATCCTGCTGGAATCAGTCTCCCCTGTGCGGACGGTACTGCGCTCCTGCTTTCCCTGGTACCGTCACAGCTCGTTCACTTATGTTCTGCGCCAGGAAGAGAACGGCCTCGGCCGCGAAGGCCTGGTCCAGCTGCGCATCCGCCCCCACTCGCACGATGCCGACGTAACCCTGCTCTCGCCCGCGCTGGACGCCCCCCAGGGGCACCCCGCCATCTGGCAAAAACTGCTCACATACAGCGCCCAGCAGATCGTGCGCCAGAAGGTCGGCCGGCTCTTCAGCGACCTGCCCGACCAGCCGCTGCCGGTCAACACCTTCAAACAGGCCGGCTTCACCGTCCTGACGCGCGTCACCGTCTGGCGCGTCGGCACCCGCCGGCCCGCGCCCGACGAGCCGGCGCCGGCCGCGCTGCGCCCCCAGAAGGCCGGCGACGCGCCCGAGCTGGAGCGGCTCTACTGCCGCATCACCCCGCGGCAGGTGCAGCAGCTGGAGATGGGGGTTGCGCCGGCCCACCCCGAGGACGACGACCGCGTCGCGCCTATCCTTTCGAACCCCCACCAGGCGCCGATGAGCGGCTACGTTCTCGACGACGAGCGCGGCGAGGGGCTGGCCGGCTGTGTGCAGATCCTGTGGGGCAGACGCGGCGCCTGTATCCGTCTATGGGTCGATACGAACGATCCCAACACGGCCAATGCGCGTTTGCTGCTGCACTTCGCGTTGCAGCGCATCCGCGAGGCGCCCGACGCACGCCGCGCCTACATCGGCGTGCGCGCCTACGAGAGCGGCCTCAACGCGCTGCTGGCCGACGACCGCTTCGCTCCCTTCACCGACCGGGTGTTGATGGTGCGCAATATTCTGCAGTGGCAGCGGCAGTCGCTGCACCAGCGCATGCCGGCGCTGGAGGCAGTCCACGAGGCGGTGCCCGGCTCGCTGACTGTCCCCAAGGCGACCGTTTCGCCGCCCGCCGAGCTGTGCCCTTGCCCGGTTCAGCCCGTCTGCGTTGGCGACGGCGAGCAGACTGAGGAACTGATCGGACAACGATGAGTCTACGCATAGCGGACGACCTAGACCTGCTGCTGGCTGTTTTGCCCGACCGCATCCGCGGCTCGCTGCGGCAGATCGGCCGCGCCGGCGACCTGATCGAGATTGTGATGGATCTCGGTCGCCTGCCCGAGGCGCGTTTCCCCGACGCGGAGCTCTCTCTCAGCCCCGATGAGACGACGCGCGACGACCTGCAGCACGTGATCGGCAACATCGGCGACTTTGGCGCCGACAACCGGGCCGGCATCGAGCGCACGCTGCACCGCATCTCCGCCATCCGCAACCGCAAGGGCGCGGTCATCGGCCTGACGTGCCGCGTCGGCCGCGCCGTCTACGGCGTGATCGACATCATCCAGGACATCATCATGAGCGGCAGCAGTCTGCTGCTGCTGGGGCGGCCCGGCGTCGGCAAGACGACGCTGCTGCGCGAGGCCTCGCGCGTGCTCAGCGACAAGAAACGGGTCGTCATCGTCGATACGAGCAACGAGATCGCGGGCGACGGCGACATCCCCCACCCGTCGATCGGCCGCGCCCGGCGCATGCAGGTGGCCACGCCGGCTCTGCAGCACGAAGTGATGATCGAAGCGGTTGAAAACCACATGCCCGAGGCGATCATCATCGACGAGATCGGGCGCGAGTTGGAGGCGATCGCCGCCCGCACGATTGCCGAGCGCGGCGTACAGCTGATCGGCACTGCGCACGGCAATACGCTCGAAAACCTGCTGATGAACCCGACCCTTTCCGACCTTGTGGGCGGCATCGACACGGTCACGCTTTCCGACGAGGAGGCGCGGCGCCGCGGCACGCAGAAGACGGTCCTGGAACGCAAGGCGCCGCCCACCTTCGACGTGCTGATCGAGATCCAGGACCGGCAGCGGATGATCGTTCACCACAAGGTGGCCGAGGCGGTCGATTCGCTGCTGCGCGGCTGGACGCTTTCGCCTGAAATCCGCTACGTCAGCAGCGAGAACGAAGTCCACATCGAATCGGTCGAGAACCGGGAACGTCCCGGGCGCATCGGCCAGAGCCGCCAGGGGCAGGACGGGAACCGCCGCCGCCAGACCGGCCGCAGACGCGACGAGCGGGCCGCGGCGTTGGCGGAGACGCTTGACGGCAGCGCGCAGGGCGGGAACGGCGAGGCCAAACCGAGGGCCGTGCGCGTCTTCCCCTACGGCATCGGCCAGAACCGGCTGCGCACCGCCGCCCAGAACCTGAACGTAGCGGTCGAGGTGGTCAAAGAGCTGCGCGACGCCGATATCGTCATGACCTTGAAGAACTATTTCCGCCAGAAGCCGCAGCCGATCGCCGACGCCGAGCGCCGCAACGTGCCGGTTTACGTTCTGCGCAGCAACACGGTCACGCAGATGGAGCAGTATCTGCTCGACGTCTTCCATCTGCGCCGCGACGATCCCGACGTCGTTTTTGATTCGGCGATGCGGGAGACGCAGAACGCGATTCAACGGCTGCAGAAGGGCGAAAAATCGGTCGAGCTGAGTCCGCAGGCGGCGTCGATTCGCAGCCAGCAGCACCAGCTGGCGCGCACGGCGAATCTGATCAGCCACAGTTACGGGCGGGAACCGCACCGCCGCGTGCGCATCTTCAGTCCCCCCTAGGCGCGGGTGGCGCAAAGCCTATGTTTATTACTTTCGAAGGTTCAGATGGTAGCGGCAAGACAACGCAGGCCCAACTCTTGGCGGACTATCTGCGCCAGGCGGGCCGGTCGGTGCTGACGACCCGCGAGCCGGGCGGCACGCGCATCAGCGACGGTGTCCGTCAGCTGCTGCTCGACCTGGCCCATACGGAGATGCACGCCCGCGCCGAGACGCTGCTCTTCAACGCCGCGCGCGCGCAACTCGTCGCCGAGGTAATTCGCCCGGCGCTGGCGGAAGGCGGGGTCGTTCTCTGCGACCGTTTCGCCGACAGCACGCTCGCCTACCAGGGTTACGGCCATCAGCAGGAGATTGCCGAAATGGCGCGCATGATCGAGTACGCGACCGGAGGGCTGCGGCCCGATCTGACCGTATTCCTGGACCTGCCGCCATGGGAGGGGCTCAGGCGCAACCGGAGCCAGGGGGACGGCAAATGGAACCGGCTCGACGCGCAGGAGCTCTCCTTCCATCAGCGCGTCGTGGCGGGCTATCGCAAACTGATCACGCGCGAGCCGCAGCGTTGGGTCGTCATAGACGCCTCGCAGCCGCGCGAGCAGGTCCATCAGGACATCGTGCGCGCGGTGGAAAAGAGGCTGGCCGTGAATGCGCCCGCGCCCTGAAGAGGCACTGCCTGACACGAACGACTGCCGTCCGGAGCTGGGTATGAAACTGGTCATCGCGATTGTAAACGAGGAAGACAGCCCCAATCTATTGGACCGTCTGGGCCGGCGCGGCTACGCGGCGACGATCACCGGCACGCGCGGCGGCTTCTTGCGCATTGGCAACGCGACGATTTTCTGTGGGGTTGAGGATGAGCAGGTCGAGGACGTGCTGACCGTTTTCCGCGAGAGCTGCACCAGCCGTATCCAGTACGTCACGCCCCTGCCGCCGGTGATGGAGCCGGGCGAGATGCACATTCCCGCACCGGTGGAGAAACAGGTCGGCGGCGCGACGATTTTCGTAGTGCCGGTCGACCACTTCGAGAAGATATAGGCGCGCCTCCTCGGCGCGCCCGCCCACTACAGCCCCCCCAGCCCTGGCATGCCGCCCTCGTCCCCATCCGGCGGATCCGGCATCGACTCCTCGATCGATTCGGGGCTTTCGCCCGCGTCAAGGCGGTCGATCACCTCGTTCATCTCCTCGTCGAGCGGCTCGCCGGCCTCGTCGCTCATCTTGCGCATGAAATGGGCCAGAGCGCGCGGGTCCTCCTGCTGGAGCCCGGCCATGAGCGAGGGATCGTCGGCCATCGATTCAGCGCTGTTCTCTTCGGAACGCAGCACGCGCAGCCGGCTCATGAGCCGTTGCAGCCGTTCCCCTGCGCACTCCGGGCAGGCGGCCGCGCCGGCGTCGGCCTCCGCCATCGAGCGGAAGAGGATGCTTACGCGTTTTTTGCAGTCGTAGCAGTAGTACTCGTAGATCGGCATTGGCTCCCCTGCGCGCCTTCCGCTCCGCCCCGCGGCCGCGCCCGTTCCCGCCGGATTTTTTGCCGTTTTGTCTGTTGATCTATACTGATCGAACAGCCAGCCGGCAGAGTGCAGTTTTTCACTGCGCGCTATTATATCCAGTCAGGAGTCCCCATCAAAGCAATGGAGATGAGAGAAGTCTCGGCAAAGAGCGCCAACCAGCGCAGGCAAGACGGGCCCGGAATGACGGAGACGCAGGACGATGTGACCGGCATCTACGATGAGCAGAACAGGCCGCACCCGATTCTGGTCGTGCTGTCCGGGCCGAGCGGCGTCGGCAAAGACACGATCCTGGCGCTGATGAAGCGGCGCAACCTCCCCTTTCACTTTGTCGTTACCGCGACGACGCGGCCGCGGCGGCCCGACGAGGTAGAAGGCGTCGACTATCACTTCGTCTCGGTGGGCAAGTTCGCCGAGATGATCGACGCCGACGAGCTGTTGGAATATGCGGTCGTCTACGGTGATTACAAGGGGATTCCCAAGACCCACGTGCGCGAGGCGCTGGCGAGCGGCAAGGATGTGATCCTGCGCATCGACGTGCAGGGGGCGGCCACGATCCGCCGCCTGATACCGGAGGCGGTGACGATCTTCCTGGTGGCGGAAAATGAGGAGGAGCAGATGCGCCGGCTGCGGGAACGCAAGACGGAGAGCAGCGACAGGTTCAAGATGCGTATCGCGACGGCGCGCAAGGAGATGCAGCAACTCCAGAACTTTCATTACGTGGTCGTCAACCGCGACGACCGCCAGGAAGAGACGGTGGACAAGGTGATCAGCATCATTCAGGCTGAAAAGTGTCGCGTCGACTGGTCGCCTGTAGAGTTGTAACGACGCGGCCATGAACCTCTTTGGCGCCCGCGGCCCATTCGCCAGCCCGCCGCCGCCCACCTTCTATATCCCACTCGTGCCCCCGCTGGTCAGCCGTGCGCTGATCGGCATCAATCTTCTCGTTTTCGCCGCCACCTTTGTCTACGGGCTGCTGGAGTACGGGGTCTGGAACGGTCCCAACAATCTGCGCGTGCTCTTTGACATGGGCATGAAATCGAATCTGCATATCTTCCACGGGCAGAGCTGGCGGCTCTTCACCGCCATGTTTCTGCACATCGGCCCGATCCATCTTATTTCCAATCTGATCGGTCTGTTCTGGCTCGGCCCGATCATTGAAGGCCATTTCGGCCATCTGCGATTCGCGGCCATCTACCTGCTGGGCGGTCTTCTGGGCAGCATTGCCAGCTACGCCTTTTCGCCGGCGCTTTCGGCGGGCGCGTCGGGCGCGGTTTTTGCGCTGCTGGGCGCGACGATCGTCTATTTCTATCGCTATCGGGACAATATGGGCCGGCAGGGGCAGTCGATGCTGCAGTCGGCGCTGGCGATCCTGGTCATCAACCTTGTGCTCGGCTTTTCGGTCGCCAACGTAGACAATTGGGGGCACTTGGGCGGGCTTGCCGGCGGGGTCATCGTTGCCGCGGGCCTGTTGCCGCGCTACCGTCCGCCCGCGATCGTGCGCGCCGGCGCGCAGCCGCTCGTACGCGAGGCGGGTGTCGCCCGTACACTGGCCTGGACGCTGGTATGCGCGCTTCTCCTCTACGCGGCCTTCCAGGCGGTCTCGTTCATGGGCCCGCCTCTGCGCTACTAGGCGGGCTTGCCCTGCTCATCCGGCTCCAGGCTTTCGGCGATCAGCTCCACCAGGTCCTTCACCGCCACGCCCTCCTGCGCGGCGCTGGCCGCATCCGACATCATCGTCAGGCAGAAGGGGCAGCCGACCGCGACCGTGTCGGCGCCGGTCGCGCGCGCTTCGGCGTAGCGCTCGCTGCTGACGGCCCTCTCGCCCGGCTCCTCCTCCTTCCAGAACTGGGCGCCGCCGGCGCCGCAGCAGAAGCTCTGCCGACCGTGACGGGGCATCTCCTGCAGCTGGACATTGCCGGCCTGCAGGAGCGAACGCGGCGCGTCGACGATGCCGTTGTGGCGGCCCAGGTAGCAGGGATCGTGGAAGGTAACGGTACCGTCCTGGCGCAGGTTGTATTCCAGCTTGCGCGCCGCGACCAGCTCCGACAGCAGCTGGGTATGGTGGACCACTTCGAAGCGGTCGTGGTTCGGGCTGTATTGGTGATATTCGTTGGCGATGGCGTGCAGGCAGTGGGGGCAGGTGGTGACGATGCGCCGCGGCCCGACCTCGTTCAGGAGCTCGCTATTGGCTTCGGCCATGCCCCAGAAGAGGTCTTCGCGGCCCGAACGCCGCGCG
>DAOUHX010000324.1:0-6263 GCA_034428395.1 Caldilineaceae bacterium | reverse complement strand
GATCAAAGAGGTGCGGCAGGCGATGCAGCGTCTGATCGACCGCGAGTTTGTGACGCGGGAGATCTACCAGGGGCAGGCGGCGCCGATGTACACGAACGTCGCCTCGACCGACTTCGACTATCTGACCGTCTTCGACGTGATCCAGGAGTCAAACCTGGGCTACGACCCGGAGTTCGCACGCCAGCAGATCGCGGAGGCGATGACCGCGGCCGGCGCGGAGCTGGTGGAGGATGTGTGGCATTACAACGATCAGCCGGTGCGCCTGAAGTTCATCATGCGGGTGGAGGACGAGCGGCGTGAGGTGGGCGATCTGATTCGCGCGGCCCTGATCGATGCCGGCTTTGCGGTCGCGTCCAACCGTCAGACCTTTGCGCCGGCGATCCAGACGGTCTACGCCACCGATCCGGCCCAGTTCGAATGGCATCTCTACACCGAAGGTTGGGGTCGGGGCGCGCCCAACCGCTATGATTTCGGCGGCATCAACTCCTTCTACGCGCCGTGGCTGGGCAACATGCCGGGCTGGAAAGAGGTCGGCTTCTGGCACTATGAGAACGAGGCGCTGGACGAACTGGGTGAGCGGCTCTTCAAGGGCGATTTTGCCGACCAGGCCGAGCGCGACGACATGTACCGGGAGATGACCCGCATTGGGCTGGACGAGTCGGTGCGGATCTGGATTGCCACCGTTATGAACGCCTTCCCTGTGCAGGCGGGCGTTGAGGGGATCACACAGGACCTGGCCGCGGGGCCGCGCGGGCTGTGGAGCCTGCGTTCGGCCTACAAGCAGGACAGCGAGGAGTTGACGGTCGGCCATCTGTGGGTGTGGACCGAACGCACGACTTGGAACCCGGTCGGCGGATTCGGCGATGTCTACAGCAACGATATCTGGCGGCATCTGCAGGACCCGGCGGTTTGGAATGACCCGTTCACCGGTATACCGGGGCCGTTCCGGGTCACATACGAGGTCGAGACGGCCGGTCCGGATGGGACGCTGGATGTGCCTGCGGACGCCATCATGTGGAATGCGGAGCGCGGCCGGTGGGCACAGGTGGGTGACGAGGTGACGGCCACGAGCAAGGTGGTCTACGACTACAGCAAGTATTTCCAGGCCCCGTGGCATCATGGCCAGCCGATCAGCATGGCCGATGTGCTCTACTCGATCTACCAGGGCTTCGACCTTTCCTACAATCCCGACAAGGCCAAGATCGAAACGGTTATCGCCACGACAGCGCGCCCCTTCCTCGAGACAATCAAGGGCTACCGCGTGCTGGATGACAACCGCATTGAGGCCTATGTGGACTTCTGGCACTTTGAGGAGAACTACATCGCCTCCTACGGCATTCCGTCGGGGCTGAGCACGCCCTGGGAGATGCTTTATGCGCTGGATGAGCTGGTGTTCAGCCAGCGGCGGGCCGCGTTCAGCGACACCGCTGCCGCCCGCTACAACGTGCCCTGGATCAGCCTGGTGCTGGACCGGGATGCGCGGCTGGTGCGCAAGGCGATGTTGGACCTGCGCCGGACGGAGACTATCCCCGAAGCTGTGTTTACGCTGCCGGCAGAGGACGGCGAGACGGTCCTGGTGAGCAGCGAGGAGGGCGCGGCGCGCTACACGGCGGTGCTCGACTGGTTCGACGCAAAAGGCCACATGGTGATCAGCAACGGCCCGTTCACGCTGGAGCGTTATGATCCGCCGGCCCAATTCGCCGAACTGGCCGCGTTCCGCGACGAGAACTATCCCTTCACTGCCAGCGACCTCTACCGCGGGCTGCCCGATCTGATCGAGTATGTCGAGATCGAGGCGCCGCCGATAGAGCTGGGCGCGGACTATGAAGTTACGCTGACGCTGGAAGGGCCGGGCGATCTGTCGATGCGCTATCTGATGATCGACACAGCGACGGGGGAGATCATCCAACAGGGCGACGCGGAAACGCTGGACCCCAACTGGTTTGCGATCAGGCTGACGGCCGACACCACAGCCGAGCTGGATTTGGGGATTTACGAGCTGGTGCTGGTTGCCTACAGCGATGAGCTGGCGCGCATGGCCGAGCGGCGCATCGAGCTTGAGGTGGATATCGGCATCATCGAGGAGGAGCCTGCCCCGGCGGAGGAGGAGAAGCCGGAGGCGGAGGATGAAGAGTCCGACTCGTCCGAGGCGGCTGACGACGCGGAGGAGAGCACGACCGAAGAGGCGGAGTCCGATACAGAGTCCAATGCCGAAGAGTCGGATACGGCGTCAGATACGGAGGCCGACTCAGAGTCGGACGAGGAAAGCGAGTCGGAGGCCGATGCGGAGACGCCGACTGAGGCTGAGGACGAAGAGCCTGTGCAGGAAGAGACTGAGGAGACGGCGCCGGCCGGCGGTCTGCCTGTGAACGCGGTTGCCATCGCGGTGGTTGTCGCCGTTATCTTCGCCGTCATCTTTCTTGTACGCCGAAGACGTTAACTGCAGTGGATGGTGGCTAGTGGGCAGTGTATGGTAGTTCCACGCTAGCCACTATCCACTATCCGCTGTTGTCATGTCCCTATTTCGCCCGTTACTTCTGCGTTCCCTGACCATGGGCGGGGTCTTTTTTGTGGTGCTGGTCATGCTGGTGCTCACGCTGGGGCTGACCGGCTTCTCGGACCGCATTCTGGCCGCGACGATCGGTGAGCAGCTGCGCGCGGAACGGACTGCGCTGGCCGAGACGATCCGCGATCCGGATGAGATGGAGAAGGTGCTGGAGAAGCGGCGTGAGCAGCTGGAGATCTTCTATGGACTGAGCACCCCTTGGTACTACCGTCTGCCGCGCACGGTGCTGCGCGTTCTGACGCTGGATCTGGGCGAGGCACGCACGCTGCGCAGCTTTGACGGCAGCAACCGGGTCTTCGACATCGTGATGGAGCGGGTGCCGAACTCGATGCTCCTGCTCACGACGTCGCTGGTCATTACCGCTTTCGTCGGCATCGTTGCCGGCGTCTACCTGGCCACGCGTCAGGGCTCCTGGCTGGACCGCTTTGTCTCCGGGTTTGCGGCGGTCTCCTTCGCCATCCCCACCTGGTGGATCGGCATTCTGCTGATTCTGATTCTCTCGATCCAGCTGCGTATTCTTCCCTCGGGCGGTATGTACAGCACGCCGCCGCCGACAGAGCCGCTGCCCCGCTTCTTCGATCTGGTCTCCCACGCGCTGCTGCCGGTGATCACGCTGGTTCTGGTCAGCATCGGCCCCTCGATGTACTCAATCCGCACGATTACGCTCAATATCGCGCAGGAGGACCATGTTCGGATCGCCCGCGCCAAGGGGCTGCCCGAAAGCCGGGTGCGGCTGCGTCATATTCTGCGTGTGGCCGCGCCGCCGATCGTGACGGGTCTGATGTTCGGCCTGGCCGGATCGCTTTCGGGCTCGATTCTGGTGGAGACGGTGTTCAACTGGCAGGGCATGGGGCGGCTGTACTACGATGCGCTGGCCGGGACGCCCGACGAGAATGTGATCGTGGCCCTCACCTTCATCTTCACCCTGATGTATGTCGCGATCCGCATCGTGCTGGAAGCGCTCTACGTCTTTCTCGATCCCCGTGTGAGGTACACGGACTGATGCGGGAGCTTCTGCGCAGCGGGCCGGGCCTGGGCGGCGTGACGCTGATGGCGCTGCTGTTGATTGCGGCGGTCTACGTGCTGTCGGTGTACCCGTTGGACTTTGGCGAGAGCCAGTGGAGCAATCCCGTCGTCTGGGTGGACAATCCCAAGGCGGTGCCGCCGGTGTGGATCAACGCGCTGCTGCAGGAGAGCCGGCCTCCGCACCATGTTTTCGAGGGCACAGAGCCGGACACGGTGCAGACGGCGCGCAGCGGCCCCGTCCATACGTGGCGTTTTCCCTTGACTTATGACTCGGCGCGCCCGCCGACCTTTCTGGCCGTCACCCTGGCCGATGTGAAATATGCAGAGCGGCCGCCGCTGGTGCTGATTTCGCTGAAGCGGCCGGACGGGAAGCAGATCCGCGTCTTTCGCCACGCGGTGCGCGGCCCGCGTGAAGGTGAAAGCGGGCCGTTCGAGCGCTACGCCAAGACCCCGCTGCGGGTGCAGCTGAGCACGGATGAGGCGACCGTGACGGCGGTCCAGGAGTTTGCGGCTGACGAGTTCGATCTGCGGCTGGAAGGCGGGCAGATTGGCGGGCGTGTGGACCGCATCCTGTTTGGCATTCCAAGCGGCGAGGCCGACGGCAGGTTCGCGCCCCTGACCGGCGAGTATGAGATCATCGTGCAGGCGGCTCTGCGTGCGGAGGGCGACAGCGTGGGGAAGGTGCGCTTCGTCGTCGGGGGCGCGGTGTTCGGCTGGATGGGGACCGACAGCCTGGGCAGGGACCTGGCGCGGGGGCTGATGTTCGGCCTGCCGGTGGCGCTTTTCATCGGCGTCATCGCCGCGCTGATGTCGACCGCGGTCGGCACCACGCTGGGCATTGCGAGCGGTTACCTGGGCGGACGCGCCGATATCACGATCCAGCGCATCTCGGACATCGTCGCCAACGTGCCGGTGCTTCCGCTGCTTATCTTCATGCTCTTCATCATTGGCCCCAGCCTGTGGATTATCATTTTTATCCTCGTGGCTTTCGGCTGGCCGGGGCTGACGATCCAAGTGCGCAGCATGGTGCTCCACATGCGCACCAACCAGCTGATCGAGGCGATCCAGAGCCTGGGCGCGTCGCGGCGGCGGGTGATGTTCCGCCACATTCTGCCGCAGATCATGCCGTATGTCCTGGCGCAACTGATCTTTGCCGCGCCGTCGGCCATTCTGGCTGAGGCCGGTCTCAGTTTCCTGGGATTGGGCGATCCCTCGATCCCGACCTGGGGTCAGATATTGGAGACCGGTTTTCGCACCGGCGGTATCTATGTGGGCTACTGGTGGTGGATCGTGCCGCCGGGGCTCTTTATTGTGCTGACGGCGTTGACATTCATGTTGCTGGCGTTGGGGATCGAGCCGGTGGTGAATCCGCGGCTGAGGAGGGGGCCATAGAGGCAGTTTTCGGTAGTCAGTTTTCAGTTTTTGGTAACACCTTGCCGGCCCTACGCGAAGGCATTTAATGGAAGCTGGAAACTAAGCGCCCTAAATATGGTATGACAACGCTTCTTGATGTCCGCGATCTAAGTTTTCACTATGCCGACCGGGCCGGGCCTGTGCGGGCGGTGGATCGCGTCTCTTTTTCGCTGGCGAGCGGCGGGTTTGCGTTGGGGCTGGTGGGGGAATCGGGCAGCGGCAAATCTTCTCTGGCGCTCTCGATCATGCGTATGCTGCCGCCGAACGTGGCCCGCTACGAGGGCGAAATCTGGCTGGACGGGCAGGAGCTGCTCGGCATGACGGATGACAGTTTCCGGCGTGAGATTCGCTGGCGGAAACTGGCTTTGGTGCCGCAAGGGGCGCAGAACGGTTTCAACCCGGTGCTGCGGGTGGGGGAGCAGATCATTGAGCCGCTGGTTGTGGGCGGACAGGCAAGCAAACAGGAGGCGCGCGCACGTGCGCTGGAGCTGCTGGCCTATGTGGGGCTGCCCGCCGACATTTTCATGCGTTTTCCGCATGAGCTCAGCGGCGGGATGAAGCAGCGCGCGATGATCGCGGCTGCACTGATCCAGGAGCCGCCGTTGGTGATCATGGATGAGCCTACTTCGGCGCTGGACGCGAGCGTGCAGACGCAGATCACCAATCTGCTGAAACGGCTGAAGCGGGACATGAATCTTGCGATTATCTTTATAACGCACGACATCGCGCTGGCGAGCGACGTGTGCGACGATCTGGCGGTGGTCTACGCCGGGCAGGTGGTTGAGATCGGCAGCGCTGAGCAGATTCTGCTGCAGCCAAGCCATCCCTATACACAGCGGCTGTTGGGCAGCATTCCCCGCCTGCACACAGATACGCTGCCGGAGTTCATACCGGGCGCACCGCCGGACCTGCGCCAGCCGCCTGCGGGTTGCCGCTTTCATCCGCGTTGCCCGCTGGCTTTCGAAGAGTGCGCGCAGGAGGAGCCTCCGGCCTTTGCGCTGGCGGATGGTCAGCTTTCAAGATGCTGGCTGCATGCCGAAGGGGAGCGGTAGATAAGGGTTGTGCCGGGCGGGCACGCGCGTAGGAAAGAGAAAAACTCCCGCATAGGGAGTTTTCGGGCTTCTGTCATAGAAGGAAGGGGAATGGAGGTTGGCAGCGGTCTACTCTCACACGGAGTCGCCTCCGCACTACCATCGACGCTGGTGGACTTTACTGCCGGGTTCGGGATGGGACCGGGTGTTTCCCCACCGCTCTTGCC
>DAOUHX010000323.1:0-4871 GCA_034428395.1 Caldilineaceae bacterium | reverse complement strand
GGCAAGAGCGGTGGGGAAACACCCGGTCCCATCCCGAACCCGGCAGTAAAGTCCACCAGCGTCGATGGTAGTGCGGAGGCGACTCCGTGTGAGAGTAGACCGCTGCCAACCTCCATTCCCCTTCCTTCTCCACCACCGACCGGAACACTTCTGTAGATCCCGCTGAAGTGTGATACAATGCCCGCAGACGCAAATACGGTTCCGGTCTGCGATCAATTTCATGGATGATATCCCTCCAAACCCCGGATCTCTACCGTTCTTATCCACCCATAAATCCGCCGCCCCTCTGGTGCATAACCACATAAACGACGCGTTTGCAGTCAAGGCCGCATTTCCTCGGCAGAGACCGCGCGCGCCTTTCTTTCCGCCTGGAGCAAGGGAGTATCCTGCATGACAGTTGCCGCCGTCATCCTGGCCGCTGGGCACGGGACCCGCATGAGATCCAAGCTGCCCAAATTTCTGCATCCACTGGCCGGTCTGACCCTGCTGGAATGGTCGCTGCAGGCGGTGGAGGGGCTATCCGGCCTTCGACCCGTCGTCGTGGTCGGCTATGCCAGAGAGCAGGTCCATGACCTCCTTGGCGAACGCGTCGACTACTGCGTCCAGGATGAACCTCTCGGCACCGGGCACGCGCTCATGCAGGCAAGGGATCTCCTGCATCAACGCGCCGACCAGGTCCTGGTCATTTACTCGGACATGCCGCTTCTCCAAGCGCAGACGCTCGGTAGGCTGACCCAATTCTGCTCGGATTGTTCACATCACGGGCGCTTGCCGACTGCACTGTCCATGTTGACGGTCGAACGGGAGGAGTCCCAGGGCTTCGGCAGGGTCGTGCGCGACGAGAACGGTACTGTCCGCAGAATCGTGGAGGAGGCTGACTGTTCGGCCGAAGAGTCTGCCATACGTGAGCTGAACCCCGGTGTCTACTGTTTCGATGCCCAATGGTTGTGGGAGAACCTGTCCCTGCTGGCGCCCACCGCCAATGGCGAGTACTACCTGACCGATATGGTAGGCATCGCGGCTGAGCAACGCCGCCACATTGAGACCGTTGACGCCCCGTCCGACGAAGTCTATGGCATCAACGATCGCAGCCAGCTGGCTGTCGCTGCGCAGGTGATGAGGCAGCGGATCAACCGGGCGCACATGCTGGCCGGGGTGACGCTGGTCGATCCCGCGTTTTCTTACATCGACGCCACCGTGACTATCGGCCAGGATTCGGTGATTTATCCGGGCACGCATCTTCAAGGTGAGACCGCCATCGGCGGCGGCTGTCATATCGGGCCGGGCAGCCGCATCATCGACAGCGTAATTGGCGACGCCTGCCGTGTCGAGTACAGTGTCATCGAGAAAGCCAGGATGGAGCGTGGCAGCGAAATCGGCCCCTTTGGTCATCTGCGGCCCGGCGCTCATCTGGGCGAAAATGTGCACATGGGCAACTTTGGCGAAGTCAAGAACAGTGTTCTTGGTCGGGGCGTCAAGATGGGGCATTTCGGTTATATCGGCGATGCGACCGTCGGCGAAAATGTCAATGTTGGCGCCGGCACAATTACCTGCAACTATGACGGTGTCTCCAAAAATCCCACGACGCTCGGCGATGATGTCTTCCTCGGAAGCGACACACTTCTGGTTGCGCCCGTTACCCTCGGCCCGCGCGCGCGCACGGGCGCCGGCTCTGTTGTAACGCGCGACGTCGAGGAGGATACGCTCGTTTACGGCGTGCCCGCGCGCCCCGCGCCGGCCGCCGAACCCGAGGATGCCCCCGCATCAGCGCCTCCATCAGGCGCGAGCGAAAGGCATGAGTGAATGTCGGCGCCATGCCCCGCCCGGCGCAAGGCACAGTAGCAAAAGGAGTTACCCGTGGCTGTGGAACCTGAATGGCTGATCGCGGCGCTTGTACTGCCGTTGTTGGCAATCGCCTTTGTCGCCATCGCTGAAGTGTCTCTATCGGCGGCGTCGAGAAGCCGGATCCGAGAGCTCTTCGCCAGCGGCAATCAGCGGGCAAAACTGATCGACCACATGCTGGCTGACCCGGCCCGCTTTCTTTCCACGCTGTTGATCATCAAGAGTCTGGCATTTGTCGCTGCCGGCGCGATGACCGTCTGTCTGGCCATGAAATTTCGCTGGACCGATGCCGGCGTCTCTGCCGCGGTGGGACTGGTCTGGCTCCTGCTCCTCGCCGTTCAGATCGTCGGGCGCGGCTGTGCGCTGCGCCGCCCCGAAGGAGTCGCCCTCACAATCGCTCGCGGCGTGAATTTTCTGGCTGCTCTGCTGACGCCGCTCTCCTTTCTGCTCCGCCGCCTCGCTGCCAAGGCACGGGGTGATGCCGATGAAGTGACCCCCGAAAGCGTCTTCCTCAGCGAAGACGGTCTCCGGTTCCTCATCCATGTTGGCGAGGGCGAGGGTGTGATTGAAGAAGACGAGAAACAGATGATTGCCGGAATTTTCGAATTCGGCGAAACGACCGTGCGCGAGATCATGGTGCCCCGGCTCGACATCGTTGCAATGGAGGTTGACGCGCCGTTCAGCCAGGCCCTCGACCTGATCATCGCCAACGGTCATAGCCGCATTCCGGTCTATGAAGAAAGCATCGACCATCTGATCGGTGTTCTCTACGCTAAAGACCTTTTGCTTTGCCTGCGCGACGGAAATCACGATACGCCGATTCGCCAGCTCCTGCGCCGCGCCTACTTCGTACCTCAGAGCAAAAAGCTTGACGAGTTGTTCGAAGAGATGCAGGTCCAACGGATTCACATGGCCCTGGCAGTTGACGAGTACGGCGGAACTGCCGGGCTGGTTACGATCGAAGACCTGCTGGAGGAGATCGTCGGCGAAATTCAGGATGAGTACGACTCGGAAGAGCCGCAATTAAAGAAGCTGGCGCCCGACATCTATGTATTTAACGCACGCTATGATATTGACGAGGTCTCCCGCCTAATCGAGGTTGATCTCTCTGCCGCGCACGAGAGCTTTGACACTTTGGGGGGCTTCATTTACAGCCAGCTCGGCCGGGTCCCCGAACAGGGTGAGAGCATCCAGTTTAAAGATTGGCGGTTTACTGTTCTGTCGGTTGATTCCCGGCGCATTGAGCTTGTGCGGGTCGAGCCGGGCGGCAGCGGCGCGTCCGAAGACAGCGAGCCGACTCTGGAACAGCCCTTAGCCGCGCAGACCGAAGACACCGCCGACAATCCCGATTACTTGCAGTCGGCCGCCTGAGTCAAAAGGGGCGCCTTCTGTGCACACGATTGTATCTTTCCGCGCCCTTTTGTTTTAGAGGCGCATTTTTCTTTTGTGCGATCAATCTCCGCATCTGAGGGGGAGAGATGGGCGCTGACAAGGTCTTCCCGTACCAACTGATTGCCGCGGCCCGGTCCGCCCGCCAACAGGCCTATGCCCCCTACAGCAACTACCATGTCGGCGCTGCCGTGCTGACAATGGACGGCGATATCATCGCCGGATGTAATGTTGAGAACGCCTCGTATGGCGGCACGATCTGCGCTGAGCGCGTCGCTCTCACTGCCGCCGTTGCCCAGGGGAAACGTCAGTTTAGCGCGATCGCGGTCGTGACCGAGGACGGGGCCTCTCCCTGCGGCCTCTGCCGGCAAGTCATGTACGAACTGGGGCCGCAGATGGATGTCTTCATCGCTGACGGCGACGGCAACGTTCGGACGACCACTGTGAAAGCGTTGCTGCCCGAAGCCTTCGCCGGACCTTAGGAATCAGCACCTGAAATGATGAGACAAGCTTGCGCCCTTGCAGCCGGGCTGCTGGCTCTGGCTGCCGCTGCCTGTGTACCGATACCGGATCCTCGTGAAACCGGTGCAGTCGTGACAGACAAAGGGCAGCCTGCCCCCGTTGCAACTGCCGTTCCATTGAGAGAAAACATTGCACTCTTGGGAAGCGGCGTCGCCTCTACAAGAGATGAGCACGGCGAACTGGCAGTTGATACTGAGATGATTCGCCGGGCATTAGATGGCGATCCCGATACGATCTGGAATTCTCATCAGTTTGCGCCGCAGTGGTTCTCGGTGCAGCTTGATGATTTCTACCTGGTCGACAGGATACAGCTGACTGTCACTCAGTCGCCCGCCGGTCCGACAACGCATGAAGTGTGGCTGCGAGATGTTACGGGCGTGGCAACCCTCCACAAGCGGTTCAGGAGCGTTTACACGGAAGACGGTCAGACGCTGGACGTGCAAGTCGACCCGCCGCGCAAACTAAACGAGGTCTTCGTCTTTACGGTACAAAGCCCAAGTTGGGTTGCCTGGCGAGAGGTAAAGGTTTTCGGTACCTTGTCCGGTCATGCTGATGGCGAAGATTACAGGACCCGGGTCGAACTGGTTCCGGTCGCTGCCGGGTTGGAGCGGCCCGTGCAGGTTACGCATGCCGGCGACGGCAGTGGGCGTCTATTCGTGGTTGAACAGATGGGGCGAATTCGCATCCTCAGGGACGGGGTCAAAAACGAACTTCTGTTTCTTGATATCTCGGGGCAAGTCAGTTGCTGCGGCGAGCAGGGGCTGCTCAACGTTGCATTCCCACCCGAATACGCTGTCAAGCGACATTTCTATGTGAGTTACACGGATGTTGATGGCCACACAGTGATCAGCCGCTTCATCACATCGGCTGATTCCGATAGGGCCGATTCTGAAAGTGAGGAAGTGCTGCTAGTCATCGAGCAACCGGAGAGAAGCCACAATGGCGGGGCCCTGGCATTTGGTCCGCAGGATGGCTACCTCTATATCGGGAGCGGGGATGGCGGGCGGCCAGGCAGGCACGCTGAGAGGGCGCAAGACCTCAGCAATCTGCTGGGCAAGATTTTGCGGATCGACGTCGAGTCGGGCGCTCGACCTTACGGAATTCCTCCCAGCAATCCG
>DAOUHX010000322.1:0-3539 GCA_034428395.1 Caldilineaceae bacterium | reverse complement strand
CGCGGCGTCGTGCGGGTTGAAACCGGGAAAGTTGAAGACGAGATTGCCGCTGTGGGCGGCGCTGCCGGGGTTGCGCAGGTGGATTTCGAAGACCGCGCCGGGCGTCATCGAGACGGCTGTATCGCCGGGGATAAAGGGCGACCAGGCGCGCAGGCCGACGGTGACGGGCGCGTCGCTGCTGAACTCCATGTCGAGGATCGGATAGTGGCCCCAGTAGTCGATCGAGTCGGCGATGGGCGCGCCGGCGAGGCCGGTCTCGTCAAAGAGGGGAGCGTAGTCGGTAGGCGGGAAAGTGACGGCGCTCTGGGCCGGCTGGGGCGTGTCGCGCTTGCCCAGTGTGTCGGAGACCAGGACCCAGGCGCGATCCGTGCCATCTTCGTCGCGGCAGACGAGGCCGAGCATGGGCAGGTTGAGCAGCGCGCGCGGCTCGACGAGGTGGTTGAAGATAGTGTTGTAGCCGAACATGCCGTTGGGCTCGATGTCGATGCAGCCGGTGTCGAGTCCGCCCAGGGGCATACCGCAGGTAGGGCGCGGCTCGCCGCGGTAGATGACGCCGGTGACCGGCTGCGAGTAGCCGGCCGCTTCGAAGGTGCGCCAGCGGGAGTGGAGCAGGTGGGGCGGGAAAAGGCGGCCGGACAGCGAATGCGAAGCGGGGCTCATCTGTATCTCCTCAGCGATAGGGACGGCAGTTGGGATGGTTGAAAGGGTCAGCGGTCGGGATTGGGTGCGCCGAGGTCGGCGGACAGCTGCGCGGCGGCTTGCATGACGATCCCGGCGAAATCGGGCAGCTGTTCCTGGGTGATGCGGGTGGCCGGGCCGGAGATGCCGAGGGCCGCGATCACCTGGCGGCTGTGGTCATGGATGGGCGCGGCGATGCAGCGCACGCCGGCGAAGGTCTCTTCGTCATCGACCGCGTAGCCGGCGGCGCGCACCGTGACCAGATGGCGTTTGAGGTGGTCCGGTTCGGTGATCGTTCTGGCGGTGAAGGCGGTCAGGGGCGCGGTGGCGAGCCACTGGGCGGTGGTTGCGTCGGGTTGGGCGGCGAGCAGCACCTTGCCGAGCGCGGAGCAGTGCAGCGGGCGGCTGGTGCCGAGGGCGAAGTTGACGCTGAGCGCGGCCTGACCCGGCTTGTGCGCAATGTAAATGACGTTGTTGGCTTGGCGCACACCGAGGTTGGCGGTCTCGCCGCTCTGGTCGCGCAGGCGGGTGAGGAATTCGCCGGCAACGTCGGGCCAGTCCAGCAGCGTGGCGACCTTGCTGTAGAGCTGGAAGAACTTGGTCGGGTTGGAGGTGAAGGCGCGCGTGCGGGCGTCCTGCAGCAGGTACCCTTTTGCGGTCAGGGTATAGAGCAGGCGGTAGGCGGTGCTGCGGTCGATGCCGAGCGCCTCGGCCACGTCGACGGGGCGGACGCTGCCTTCGAGCGCCATCTCGAGCGCGACGAGCCCGCGTTCGAGCGATTGGACCAACTGTTGGCCGCGTTTTGGTTGCATTATCCTCCTTTACCGTTGCGCTATGCGCACATGATCACCATTTTGTATACCAAATGGGTTGTGCTGTCAATCGTGGAGTCTAGGCAGCGAAGAGCGGGCGGGGCTGAACGGGGTAGGAAGTTTTCGGTTCCTGGTGGGCGTTCGCCCTGCAATCACGAACTTGCATAGGATGCGTTCACGGCGTTATCGTGACCGGAGAAGTGGTTGCAAAGTAGCATCGTAGTTCGCAAGCAGCAGTTACTAACAACGCAAAACTGACCACTAAGAACTGCAGTTATGCTTCGTATTGGACTGATCGGCTGCGGCGGGATGGGGCAGTCCCACCGGTCCGCGTTCGGGAAGTTGCAGGGCCGCGCCCGCTTTGCCGCGGCGGTCGATCCAATTCTGCCGCGCGCGCAGGCCGTCGCCGACCTGATGGGCTGCGACACGGTCGCGACCGACTACCGGCAGGTCCTCGATGATATCGACGCGGCCATCGTCGCCGTGCCCCACCACCTGCATCATCCGATTGGAATGGCACTGCTGCGCCGCGGCAAACATCTGCTGATGGAGAAGCCGCTGGCCAATACGGAGGAGGAGTGCCTGGCGCTGATCGACGCGGCCGAGCGCGCCGGCCTGATGCTGATGGTCGCCTACTGCATGCGGTTTCACCCGATTGTGGTCGAGATGGAGCGGCTGATCAAGGCCAGGACCTACGGTGAGCTGTTCCAGCTATCGATCTGGACCGAGCAGCATACGCAGGGCGAGCCGGGCAGTTGGATGCACCGCAAGGAGACGCTGGGCGGCGGGCAGCTGTTCAGCCACGGCTGCCACTACATCGACATCCTGCTGGCCTGGATGGGGCAGCCGGTCTGCGGCACCCATACTGGCACCAACTTCGGCACGCCGTGGATGGAGGGCGAAGGGACGTCCAACGTCTCGCTCAAGTTTGCCAGCGGCGCGCTGGGCTATCATTTCGGCACCTGGGGCGCCAGGGGCACGCGGCTCAAATATTCATTTCACGCCCACTGCACCGAGGGCATGTTGGAGGGGCAGATCAGCCGGGGCCGCCTGCTGCTGCATCAAGGCGCGCTTGAAGAGGAGCGGGGCGGCGAGACGTTGCTGCTTGAGACGGCGGTGGGCAAGCATGTCGAGAACGAACTGCTCCACTTTGTCGACTGCCTGGAGCGTGGACATCGCCCGCTGACCGACGGCCAGCGCAGTCTGCGCAGCCTGCGGGTGATTTGGAAGCTGTACGAGGCGGAGGCTCGGGGCGTCGTGGCCGATCTGCGGTCGATTTGAACTGCAGTGGTCAGTTGCCGGTGGCCAGTTGCCGGTGGCCAGTTGCCAGTTCTCGTCATCGGTTCGGCGCGGGCGTTACTACAGGGAGGGCCCAGAGGCGATGGTGCATTTGGCGCCGCCGATTTTTGTTCGCATCGCGGCTTCACCGCCTGGCTCGATTCCAACCCGGGAGGCGCCGACGGTCCACGCACGATTCTGACCGGCATGTTCATCCCCGTGGCCGCGCTCGGATCGATGGCGCCCGACTCAGCGCCGTCGATGTGTGCGATGCAACAAAGGCGTTCGTTCCTCCCCAACTTTCCTCGTTTCTGAAGGAGATCTCCTATGCGTAGATATCGTGTTGGCGTTGTCGGGCTCCGGCGCGGTCTTGACCCGGCGCGCATCTTCGACCTCATGTCGGACTGCGAAGTGGCCGCCGGCTGCGATATCGACGCAAGCGCGCTGGAGCGGTTCGGCGCGCGCTTTCCCCAGGCCAGCCAGCACACCGCCTACGAAGATATGCTGGCGCGGGGACTGGACATCGTCTTCGTGGCCTCGCCGGTTCCTCTGCACTGCCAGCATACGGTGGCCGCGCTCGAGGCCGGCTGCCACGTGCTGCAGGAGGTCACGCTTGCGAGTTCGCTGGACGAGTGCCGCGATCTGCTGGCGGCGGTGGCGGCGCACCCGCGCCAGAAGTTCATGCTGGCGGAGAACTGCTGCTATTGGGCCCATATACTGAGTTGGCGTGAGATGTGGCGCGCCGGTCTGCTGGGCGGCTTCATGTATGCC
>DAOUHX010000321.1:0-11889 GCA_034428395.1 Caldilineaceae bacterium | reverse complement strand
GGCGACAAGCTGGAATTGCGCAGGCACGGTGGCATACCCTCGCTGGCTTTGACACACCGGCTGGTTCCGCGCAGGCACGGTGGCATTGTCTCCCGGTCGCTGACAGACGAGCTGGGGAAGCGTAAGCACGGCGGCATAGCTGCAGGGGGGCGTTGCGGGGGGAGTCCCCCCGCACAAGGGAGGTCCGGAACGGCCCGACCGTCCAACGGCAGTGGATAGTGGATAGTAGTTTGCGGCCAGGAAGTCCGGGGGCGGGTATGGCTCGGCTGCTACCCGAGGTATGGGAATATGTACCCAAAACTGGACAGCACGCCCATGTTCCACGGATGTTGACATGCCCGGCGATTGGCATTACACTGGGACCACAACCGAATATCTGACGCCAGAGGTGCCCATGGTCCGGATGCCAGGGCTGAAAAGGCGAAGCCGGTGAGAGTCCGGCGCTGTCCCGCAACTGTAAGGGATTACGACCCTGAACCTCGGTATTTTCGAGGGGTATGAGCGAGAACCGAATCGCCAGGGAAGTTCCCAAGCCAGGTCGACCGCCTCTGTCGCGCTCTTGATACATCTCGTGGATTGGGTGGCGGAGTGGGGCCTGCAGACTGGGGCTATACATTACCAAAATCGTCCGATCTCGAAAGAGATCGGACGATTCAGTTTCTGGGGCTGTTTCACGCGGCGCGGCGGGGGCACATGATACGGATTGTACCCACAAAGGAGGAGGGCACGATGCCAACCCTGCCAAGCCGGTTTTTTGCAGTCATTTTGCTGTTGCTCAGCGGATGCGTTGCCGCGCCAATAGGGGGCCCGCCAGCGCCGGATGCGGCTACCGGGACGGGACCCACGGCGGCTTCAAAGCTGTCGTCGAATTTGCATGGCGGCTGCGTCGACTCGTATGACCCGTCGGTCGACTACTTTCCCGAGAAGCTTTCGGTTACATTCGCGACCGGATTCAGGGTCGAATATCACAACAACTACAAGATAGTGACGGTCACCAATCCGTGGCAGGGCGCGCAGGAGAGTTTTCGCTACGTGCTCGTGCAGTGTGGCACACCGGCACCGCAAGAGGTGGACGGAACCGTGATCGAGGTGCCGGTTGCGGACATCATTGCCATGTCGACGACCTATCTGCCGACCCTCGATAGCCTGGGTCTGATGAACCAGTTGATTGGGATCGACAGCTACATGTGGACGACAAACGAGGCTGTACGGTCCCGCATCGAGGCTGGTGAGGTCGCGGAGATTGGAAGCGGCGCGGGCGTCAATGTCGAGTTGACGCTTGATCTGGACCCCTCTCTCGTGATGACCTACGGAACCGGTTTCTCCGATTATGACACGCACCCGGTGTTACTGGAGGCAGGCATTCCGGTGGCGCTCAACGGCGACTTTGTGGAGCAGGACCCGCTTGGCCGTGCTGAGTGGATGAAGTTCATCGCACTTTTTTTCAATCGCGAGGCGGACGCCGCTGAAGAGTTTGACGCGATTGCCGCCGAGTACCAGCGCGTAGCTGAGCTGACGGCATCGGTGCCGGAACGGCCAACGGTCCTACTGAGCAGTGTCTACAACGGGACCTGGTATGTGGCTGGGGGCAACAGCTATATGGCCAAACTGCTGGCCGATGCCGGCGCGGCCTATCTATGGGCAGATGAAGGGGACGTAGGCGCGTTACCGCTCGATTTTGAATCGGTCTATGCGGTAGCGGCCGGCGCCGATTTCTGGCTCAACCCGGACAACTCATTCTGGTCCAGCCGCGAGGATGTGATTGCCAGCGATCCTCGCTATGCGGATTTCGAGGCCCTGGAGAGAGGGCAACTGTTCAACAACAACGCCAACGTCAACGAGAACGGCGGCAACGCCTACTACGAAGTGGGCGCAGCCCACCCTGAAAGGGTCCTGAAGGACCTGGTGCGGATTTTGCACCCGCATCTGCTGCCGGACCACGAGTTGGTGTTCTTTCGTCAGATCGAGTGATCGTGTTTACGTCAGTACCGGAGAATAATCTGATGCGGCGGCGTTGCGCGGAGGCTACATTTGGATTGTGAAGGGCTTGCTGACCGACGCATTGGTTGCGGTGCAGTTCCTGACAGTAGCGCCGGCGCTTCTGCGACGAAGCGTTACGCCGCGCGAGCTGGGAAATTCGGTGGCGTACTTTCCGCTCGTCGGCCTGCTGATCGGGCTGCTGCTTTTCGGCCTGCAGCGGCTCCTGCAGGCCGTCTTTCCCGCGGCGGTAGGGGCGGCGATTCTACTCGGCGTCTGGATACTATGCAGCGGGGCGCTGCATTTCGACGGTTTCGTCGATGCAGTCGACGGTCTGCTGGGGGGACGAACGACAGATGACCGCCTGCGCATTCTGCGGGACGAGGGGGTAGGCGCTTTCGCAGTTGCAGCGGGCGGGACGCTGTTGTTGCTGAAGTTCGGGTCTCTGGGCGTCATCGGGACCAAGCCGGTCGCTCTGATCGCGGCGCCGCTCCTGGGCCGTTGGGTGATTAGCGCGGCGGTCGTTCTCTGCCCGTATGCCCGCGCCGAGGGGCTGGGGAGGGCGATGAAGGAGAACAGCGATTGGCGGCATTTTGTGGGCGCGTCGGCGTTCACGGCGGCTGCGCTCGTGGTCCTGGCTCCGCCGGCGGGCATCGTTGCTATGGCGGCGGCTGTTGTTGCGGCGGGCCTCGGCGCGTGGCTGCTGATTCGTTTCACGCTGGGGCGGATCCCGGGTTTGACGGGCGACATCTACGGCGCTCTTTGTGAAGTGACCGAGGCTCTTTGCCTGGTGACGCTGGTCGCGCACTGGCCGCTCTAGGACATAGTCGACAGGACGGAAGTCTGTGGGGAACCTGACATTGATTCTAGGCGGCGCCCGCAGCGGAAAGAGCGCTGCGGCGGTGCAGGCGGCGCAGAGTTGCGGCGGCAAGGTCCTTTACGTAGCCACTGCAGATCCTGGGGACGAGGAGATGCAGGTTCGGATAGACAACCACAGGGCTGAACGGCCGGCTGAATGGCAAACGGTTGAGGCGAGGCATAGCGTCGGCAATGCGATTCGCCAGCAGCCGGGGCACTATTCGAGCATCGTAGTCGACTGCGTCACGCTGCTGGTGTCGAACCTGCTGGTCGATCAGCCCAACCCGTACGCCGAAGAGGTCCAGGAGCGGGTCGAGCGGGAGATTGGGGAGCTCGTGGGGGCAGCCCGGGGATTGCCGCGTCACAGCAATACGATCGTCGTTTCTAACGAAGTCGGTACCGGTCTGGCCCCGGTCACACCGTTGGGACGGGCTTTTCGAGATCTGCTAGGCCAAGCCAACCAGAGTTTAGCCGCAGCCGCAGACAGGGTGGTTCTGATGGTGGCGGGCATTCCCGTCGTTCTGAAAGGCGGGGAGGCTGCAGGGACTGCGATTGCACGGGCAGCGGCGGGAGCAACCCGGGCGGTGGAGAGCGATGAGTAGAGGGAACATTCCCCTTTCAACACCGAACCTGGGTGTGCAAGCCGAACTGGCCCGGGGCGTGGCCCTGGGTCCGGGACTGATGTTGGCCGGCCTGGCCCTGTTAGCGCTTGCGGCCTTCCTGTTAAGCCTGGCGGTCGGCTCCGTGCGGATACCGCTGGATGAGATCGTTGCGGTCCTGCTGGGGGGTGAAGCATCCAAGACGGCCTGGACGACGATCGTGCTGAAGTTTCGCTTGCCCAAGGCGCTGACGGCGATGCTGGCCGGGGCAGCCCTTTCGGTCAGCGGGCTGCAGATGCAGACGCTCTTTCGCAATCCGCTGGCCGGGCCTTTCGTGCTGGGAATCAGCTCGGGGGCCAGCCTCGGTGTGGCCCTTACTGTGTTGTTGGCCGGAGTGGCGGTGGGCCTGGGGGGCAGCACTACGCTTTTGGCGGGTATCAGCCTGGCTGGGGACACGAGCCTGGCATTGTCGGCAGTTCTCGGTTCCGGCCTGGTGTTGCTGCTGGTGATGGCGGTGGCCCGCCGCGTTCAGAGTGGGATGACTCTGCTGATTCTGGGACTGATGTTCGGTTATACGACCAGTGCGCTGGTGAGCGTGCTAATCTATTTCAGTGTGGTTGAGCGGATCCAGGCCTATATTTCGTGGACATTCGGTTCGTTTGGCGGGGTAACATGGCGTCAGCTTCAGGTCATGGCGCCGGCGATACTGCTTGGGTTGGCGGGTGGTCATCTGCTGATGAAACCGCTCAATGCATTGCTGCTGGGCGAGACGTACGCGCTCTCTCTTGGTCTGAACGTGCGGCGGGTCCGGCTGGGGATCATCGGTTCGTCGGCCGTACTGGCCGGCGTTGTGACGGCTTTCTGCGGGCCGATCGGCTTTTTGGGGATCGCGGTGCCGCACCTATGCCGCAGCCTGCTGCACAGCTCGGACCACCGGCTGCTGCTGCCGGCGGTCTCATTCATGGGCGCGACCCTGGCGTTGGGGGCTGACATTGTGGCCGGGCTGCCTGGCAGCCAGTTGACGCTGCCGCTGAACGCGGTGACCGCTTTGGTTGGCGCGCCGGTTGTCATCTGGGTGATCTTGCGCCAGCGCAATCTGCGCCAGGCATTTGCCGGCTGACGGAGGAGGCCTGATGGGCGATCGAGAGGTGTTGCGAACGGACTCACTTGCGATAGGCTATCGCCGCGCGCGCAGGGCTGCCGCGGTCATTGCCAGCGGGCTGAGATTCGCGTTGCGACCCGGGGAGCTTGTCTGCCTGCTGGGTCCTAACGGTGCGGGAAAGTCGACGCTCATGCGCACGCTGGCGCGGCTGCAGCCGGCGCTGTCGGGTCGGATTTGGCTGGATGAACGGCCCCTGGAGGAGTTGCGCCCGGGGCAGCTGGCGCGCCGGTTGAGCGTCGTGCTGACGGACCGGGTCGACGTGGGCGCGATGTCCGGCTTTGGGCTTGCAAGCCTTGGGCGGCATCCTTACACTGGCTGGACGGGGACGTTGAACGAGAGGGACGAGCGGATTGTGCAGTGGGCTCTGCATGCGGTCCGCGCGGACGGGCTTGCCGACCGTCTGATTGTCGAGATGAGCGACGGGGAACGTCAGAAGATCCTGATCGCGCGGGCGCTGGCCCAGGAGCCGCGCGTCATGCTGCTAGACGAGCCGACGGCTTTCCTCGATCTGCCGCGGCGGGTCGAGGTGATGGACCTGCTGCGGCGGCTGGCGCGGGAGAACGGCCAGGCCATATTGCTTTCGACGCACGACCTGGATCTGGCGCTGCGGAATGCGGACCGGTTGTGGCTGCTCTCGGCCGGCGGGGCGCTCTACGACGGCGCGCCGGAGGACCTGGTGCTCAGTGGCGCGTTTGAGCGGGTCTTTTCGGCTGAAGGTGTGAGCTTTGACCGCGATCGCGGCTCTTTTCACACGCGCGAAGAGAGTAGCGGAGTTGTTCTGCTGGAGGGTGAGGGGGCGGCCGCACACTGGGCGCGCCGCGCACTTGAGCGAATCGGCTTTGCGGTGGAGGAGATCACATATGCCGTCCGACCGAACGGCACGCCTATGAACGGAGAGAGGGTTGCCGATTCGAATTACGCAGAAAAGGGCACGCGAGGGACCGTCGTTCCTGCTCGCCGGCGATCGGAGGGTGATGCCGGCGGCGCCGCGGAAGGAGCGGCTGCTCAAGGGGGGCCAATCGGTACCGTGTCCGTGCGTATGACGGACGACAGGCCGAGCTACATGTTGAAGACCGCAGGGCGCGAGAAGACATTTTCCACGCTGGATGGGCTGACCGCTCAGCTGCGCCAAAGCGATGCCGGAGGAGAGAGGCATGCCAAGGTTGACTAAGATCTATACGCGCGGCGGTGATTACGGCACTACCGCGCTGGGCGGCGGGCAGCGCGTGGCCAAAGACGCGTTGCGCGTGCAGGTGTACGGAACGGTAGACGAGCTGAATTCGCAGATTGGGGTGGCGCTGGCGGTCGGTCTGTGCGAACGGCTGCGTGGGACGCTGGGCGAGATCCAGAATGAGCTGTTTCATCTCGGTTCGGACCTCTGCTTTGTTGAGGAAGACAAGGCGCGCTACATGCCTCCGCAGATTGAAGACCGGCACGTGGAGCGGTTAGAGGCGCTGATCGACGAGTTGACCCCGGTTGTGGGGGTTTTGGAGAATTTCATTTTGCCCGGCGGGACGCTGGGCGCGTCGCACCTGCACGTGGCGCGCACTGTATGCCGGCGGGCGGAGCGGGAGGCCACCTCGCTCGCGAATGACGAGCCGATCAACAGGATTGCGATTCGCTATCTGAACCGGCTATCGGACGCGCTATTTGTGATGGCCCGCTACGAAAATCATCAGCAAGGTGTGGCGGAGCCGCTGTGGGACCCGGCGGCATAGAGGCGGGACAGGGCGGGGGAAAGATGATACAGGAAGGGGAGGAGAGTCGAGTGTTGGATGTACCAGAGATGGCGCCCTATGCTCGCCATATTTTCATCTGTTCGGGGCCGTTCTGCGACCCGGAGGGCGAGGGGAGGCGGCTCTATGCGCTGCTGGCCAGCAAGCTGGGGGAACTCGGGATCTACGACAATCCGCTGCGGGTCAAGCGGGGGATCACGCCTTGTCTGGGCGTTTGTCACAGCGGTCCAATTTTGGTTGTTTACCCCGACGGCATCTGGTACTGCCAGGTCGACGATGCCCTGTTAGACCGGATCGTCGAAGAGCACCTGCGGGGAGGCAGGCCGGTAGAAGAGGCGGTCTATCACCGGCTGGACGTGGATGCGACCGCCTATTCCAAGGACGTCAGGTAGGCGAACACGGCGCTGAGTCCGTCCGGGCTGACTTTAGTCGAGCCGAAAAGGTGGTCCGGGCCCAGCTCACCGCCTGTGCGGATCAGGTCCTCAAAGTCGTTTTCGCTCAACGATAGGCCGACGAGCGAAGAGGCCTGATCGGTGCCTGCGGCACCTTCGCAGTGGCACTCGGCGCAGCGATTGTTGAAGATAAGCTCTCCGGTGGCTAAGTCAGGCTGAAACTCTCCTTCGTCCTGCTCCTGGTCGGCCTTGCTCGCCTCTTCCATGTCAGTTACCGGTGAGGGTTGATCGAAGCGGGCGTCCCAGCACGAACGGCTGACCGTAACGGGCACGGCATTGGCGCAATGCCATGGGCGCTCACGCTGTTTCGGGTGGTCCCGCAACTCAACGAAGCGTTAGCGTCCAGGAATATGTTGGGCGTCAACGGACATGGGGCCGACGCAGCTCTACTCGGCCCAGGCGCCCTTGGCCATCAGGCCGCCGTCGACGTTGACATATTCGCCGGTCATGAATGACGCGGCGTCGCTGCAGAGGAAGAGCATGACGGATGCGATCTCTTCCGGCTTGCCGATACGGCCGATTGGGTGCGCCGCGGCGGCGGCCGAGCGGAGGGCCTCCAGATCGCCGGCGACGCTTTCAACGGCGAGGTGGGTCTCGATGGTGCCGGGATTGACGGCGAGGACGCGAATGTTGTGCTCGGCGTAGTCGAGCGCCAGCTGCTGCGTGAGGGAGAGCATGCCTCCTTTGCTGGCGGCGTAGGCAGGCACGCCTTTCATCGACTGACGGCCTTGAACGCTGGCGGTGTTGACGATGACGCCGCCCCCCCTTCTTATCATTTCGGGCACGGCGTACTTGGTCATGAGAAAGCCGCTCTTGAGGTTGACGGCGATGATGCGGTCCCATGTCTCTTCGGGGAATTCGTGGGCGGGCAGGTAGCTGTCGAGGGGCTGGATGCCGACGTTGTTGATCAGGACGTCGACGCCACCGCTGGCGGCAGCGGCCTGGTGCACCAGCGCCTGGCAGACTGAGGCCTGGGAGACGTCTGCGTCGACGAAGGTGATCGAGCCGGCGACGGTTGCGCTTTCGGCGGCCATTTTGGCGCCGGCCTCTGTGTCGACGTCGGCGCAGAAGACGTCGGCGCCTGCTTGGGCGAAGGCCCTGGTGACGGCTTCGCCGATGCCCTTGGCGCCGCCGGTTACGATGACGGTTTTGTTGCTGAAATCGGTCATTGAATCTTCTCCGTTTCTATGGTGTCAAGGGTTCAAAAAAATGGACTGTTCCAATTATTGCTGCGAGGCAAGAAAATCTGCGATCAGGCGCGCCTCGTCCTCGGTCAGGGTGAGTCCGCCCATTGTCGTGCCGGGGGCGAAGGCGTCCGGTTCGGTGATGAACTCGGCCAGGTTTTCGCGTGTCCAAACGATATTCAGGCCGGTGATTGCATCGGAGGCGTTGAATCCATCGACATTGCCGGCGCGGCGGCCGATCACACTTTTGAGGTGCGGTCCGACATCGTGCTCGGGAGTCAGGTTGTGGCAACTGGCGCATTTGGCGGCGAAGAGGGCCTTACCGGGATGGTCGACAGTTCCGGCTTCCTGCAGGTAGGGCGTCGCGCCGGTGTCTTCTTCTTGGGAGGCGTCTTCTGCTGGAGAGTAGGCACCGTGCCAGACCGGGCCTCTCCAGGAGATTTCGCCGCTTGGGCTTTCATCGCGGATAACCTGCCCGGTGTAGACATGTTTGATTTCGTAGGAAGGCAGGGGGTAGGAGGCAATGCAGCCGGCGTCGCTCACTGCCGTGGAAACCTGTTCGTCGGTTGCGTTGAAGTCATAGATATTAAAGCCGTGCTGTCTGTTCTCCTCGGCAAGGTCGCCGGCGTTGACCGGAGTAATGTGCAGGAAAAAGCGGTGGGAAAGGTCGGCCTCGGAGCAGCCTTCTCGGAGGTAGATGAGCCGGTCATCTTCAACATAAACGTTAAACAGTGAACGGATGACCGGCGAATCGAGACGTGCATTCTGGAGGGAAAGAACGGCGGGGTCGGAGGCGTCTGAGAGTAAGTCTGAAACGTCGAGGCAAACTTCGTCGGCGTCGTGGGTGAAGATTGACCACGACACGTTGTTCTCCTGGCAGTAGACGGGTGCACGGCGCAGAAAAAGGACCTTGGCGTCATCGGTCAGGATGGCTATTTCGCCATCGGGCATTTGCGTTATGTCGCGGATGCGACTGCCGAACAAGATCTTTTCGACGTAGACGACACGTTCTTCGTGCAGGCGGACGCGAAAGAGGGAGCGGTCCTTGAGCGAGCCAATGAGGAGATCGTTCTGCCACAAGGGAAAGAGGGGGCTGTCGCTGACGATGAGGCTGGAAACGGCAATCGAAGGAATCCAGGCGAAAACCGGCTTTTCGTATCCGTCGTGGCGGCCTTGAACGGGATTGTAGCGCCAGATGCCGTGGCCGTAGTTGAGGCCGTTTGTGACATAGGGCCAGCCAAAGTGGGTTTCCGGCATCAGCAGATTGAGTTCGTCACCGCCCTGCTGGCCGTGTTCGGTCTGCCACAGGCGCCCCTGGCCGTCGCGCGCCAGCCCCTGCGGGTTGCGCAGCCCACTGGCGATCACTTCGGCGCGGCCGCTCGCCAGGTGGATACGAACGAGCTTGCCGAGGTGGAAGTCGGGTTCGACGACCGGGCCTTCCTTCCAGCGGTCGGCTTCCTCCTGCCATTCATAGTAGGTGTGGTCGCCGACGACGATAAGCAGGCGGCCGGGGCCGTCCATCAACATGCGCCCGCCGGATTGGATGCCCCCTCTGCCGCCAAAGAGGAAGATGTCGAACTCGATGCAAGGGTCGGCGGTAAACTCCGTTGTCCAGCCTCCGGCGAGCGAGACTCGACCTTCCCGTAGGCGCAGACTGGTCGAGGAGACACGGAATTCAACGCACTCTTCCGTGTAGTAGTGATGCGAGACGAAGAGCGTGTACCGGTCTTGCGAATGCTTGTGTAACAATATGTCGGCGACGCGAAACCCGATCCAGGGGATCCAGCCTGAGGCCCACGCGTTCATGGGGACCTGCTGCGGCAGGTATTCCACGGCACCGTGGGCGTCGACGACGGCAAGGCGCCCTCTCGGCGTGGCAACCAGTAGACTTTCGTCGAGCGGCTCTATGGCGCCTCCCCTGGCCAAGAACTGTTCCAGCTCGACGGCCAGCGGTTGAATCATGTACAGGTGGGAGACAATGAATGGAGGATCGGTTGCGAAAAAGACGGCCTTGTCGACGCTGCGGCGGGCGGCCTCGGTCGATGCGGGCAGGAACAGCAAGAGAGCCAGGGCGGAGAGCAGGGCGCCGTTCAGGGCGGCGTAGAGGGGCGTACGATATCGCCTGCTTCTGGCGCAAGCTTGTGCCGATGGTTGACTCATTGATTCGACATGGCCAGATTGTTCGAGCGGCGAGGTCTTGCGGGGCCCCGGGCAATTTCGATGCCAGACCGATCCGTATGGGGGCTATCATAATCTCTTTCAAACAGCCGGACAAATCGTGCCGGCCAAGCCAAGCCGGGAGCGGGCTCATTCTTCTCCTGGAGATTTGACGGAGGCGGGGATGTCTGCTAGAGTCTTTAGAAGTGTGGAAGTCTATCACCGGAGAGGCGCCGGATGCCTTGGCGTCTCGGCTGAAGGAGGATGGCAATAATGACGAAGAACAGAGCGCAGATCGCGGGCTTCGGCTTGGCGAACGATCATGGAGGAGTACAGCACCGGTGATCTTGACGGCGGCAGGCGGCTGGACATAAGAGCAACGCCTGCGAGATTGCGGCAAAACGGTCACGGTGCGAACGCCCGTGGCTTTTCTTTTTGCCCTTGCTTGGGAGGAGCCACGGGCCTGGCCTGCGGCTCCTTTGTCTTTTTGGGGGGTTGAAGGCGCAGCTTGGAGACCTATTGCCCGGATAAGGTTTCCGTGCTGGAAGGGGGCCGGCGTTGCGAGGCTGACCGGCGACCGGATTTGGGACGACTGACGGTGACCTGGCAGGGGGTGTTGAGCGGATGAGCAAGTTCAGACCAGAAAGTGAAGAGGGGAAAGAGCCCAATAGGGAGGGCGGCGTGCTGCGCCGACTTTTCAGGGGCATTGAGCCGGGACGGCTCGGGTCCCGGTTGCTGGAGGAAAGGGAGATTGAGGACAGCGATATCCGGCTTGCCTACGACCTCAAGGACACGCTGAAGGCGAACCGTTTTGTGGGACTGTGGCGGATGGCGACCGGGTATCGGCGGATATACGTTGCGGCGGTCCAGGCGGCGGGTTTTGCGGCGCTGAGCCGGTCGGCGGTCTTCTATCTGCTGCGGTACTTTGTTGATGAGGTCCTGCCTGGCGGGGGAGGCTTCGGGGCGGTCGCGCTGGTGGCAGCCGGCCTGATTGGGCTTGCCGCGGCGCAAGGTCTGTTCGCGTTCGGCATGGGGCGGATGGCGGCCAAGACCGGGGAGGGCGCGGCGCGGCGGCTGCGAAACTATCTGTTCGACCACATTCAGCGGCTGAACTTCGGCTACCACGACTCGATGCAGACGGGCGAGCTGATCCAAAGGGCGACGTCGGACGTGGATACGCTGCGGCGGCTGTTCCAGGACCAGTTGATCGGGATCGGCCGGATCGGGCTGCTCACGGTTGTCAACTTCAGTGCGCTGGTGTTGCTGCATGGCAGGCTGGCGCTGATGTCGACACCGCTATTGCCGGCGATCGCGGTGGTCTCGTTCTTCTTCTTCAGGCGAATCGGGACTGTGTACGAAGCGTATCAGAGCCAGGACGCGGCGGTATCCAACCGGCTGCAGGAGAGGCTGAGCGGTGTGCGGGTGGTGAAGGCGTTTGCGCGGCAGGGCTACGAGATTGGGCGCTTCGAGGAGGAGAACTGGGAGAAGTACCGGCGCGGTGTGCGGATGGCGAATCTCCACAGCCTGTTCTGGCCGCTGGTCGAGTTCATGATTGCAGGCCAGGTGATTCTGGGGACCTACCTGGCGGGGATGATGGCGGTTGAGGGCGCGATCACGGTTGGCACATTTGTTGCTTTTACCGGGCTTCTGGGCGCGACGGTGTGGCCGATGCAGGGGATCGGGCGGCTGGTGGCCCACATTTCGACGGGGCTGGTTTCGCTGGAGCGGGTGCAGGCGATCATGCGGCAGGAGCGCGAGGCGCTG
>DAOUHX010000320.1:0-9490 GCA_034428395.1 Caldilineaceae bacterium | reverse complement strand
CAGGCAGGTGGGTAGTTGTAAAGATGTGAGAAGCAGGATAGCGGAAGCCGTCATCCCCCCGCGGCGCGACATTGTTGCACTACGGGACTATGACAAGCCGCTTAGCAACCCCGTCGGAAAAGGACGACCCTCTCTCGTTCCATTGCCTCTCACTGGACCTTGAAGTCGGCGTCCAGGACAGCCGCATCCACAAGTTCGCTGCCGTTCGCCCGGATAGCGATCGAGCGATGCTCTTCACGCGCCAAGCATCGAAGACGGGATTGTTACCTCACTTAGGTCGGACAGAGGAAGAAGACAGTGCATCTTTGCGACTCGCAACGCAAACATCTTGGTATCAGCCGACGCTGAACAGATAATTGCTCTGCAAGCTGATGCCCAAAACGGTCAAATTGCCGGGACTGGTTCTTAAGATCGGTTCGACCAAAGGGAACTCATCATCTACCATGTGGAAGGTGGTGAAGAGGCTTTCCAACGGCGGAAAACAATGTATACTCTGGAGCCGTCTGCCTAATGGAAGTCCCTAATGAGATTAGAAAGGTAGCGGACTTTAGACCGGGATAGGCTTCTACTTGGAAAAAGCACAATGTTGGAAGCCGTAATCCCCCCACAGCGCGTCTACCTACCCCTACTGCATACAGCGAATCCCTGTTTGCATCGTCCGCGACCGCCAATCGAGTCTACACTCCGACTCAATCCCTCAGTAGAAATAACTGCACGAACTATCAGCCACTTGCACCCCTCCCCTTCTCCCTCACGCCAGCAGCACACACTCGTGCCGCCGTAGCCGGTCAGCTTGGCGCGTCCTCCGCTGCCGATGATGCGATGACAGGGCACAATGATGGCAACTAATTTGCGGCCGTTTGACGCGCAGACTGAGAAGCTCTCGTAGATCAAAGAGGCGGGCGAGCATTGGCTTAACGAGACGTGGGGCATTGCCGTGGAAACGCTCGACACAGACGCGGGCTAGCGGCGAGCATCCTTAATTGCCTTTTTCAACGCGTCATTGATGCGTTTCCCTGAGCGCCTAAATCCAAGCTCTATCATCATCTCCCGGATCAAGTCGTCGTCGGTCCGTAAGAGCGTGTCGGACTCAATCCAGCGGGCAAGGATCACAAGCTGCCCGTGGCGGTAATCGGTGATACTGTCGTAGCCTCTCGTTCCTTTGCGGGGAACGCTTGGGCGCGGGCCACGTTGTGGCAGCGGGGTTCTTGGTGGCGCGTAAAGTCGTGATTCCTGGTTTGACTGCGGCTCGCCATTGCTTGACGCTTTGATAGCCTGTTTCCACGCCTCCTCAGCTCTGTCGAGCTCTGCCTCTCGGTCACGGAACCATGCAGTCGACCAAATTCGGTGGAAACGCCAGCCTTTGCTCTCAAGCACCTGCTGTCGTAGACGGTCGCGGTCACGAGCAGTGGGAACGGAGTGATAGCTGGCGCCATCGGCTTCAATGGCGAGAACCATGCGGCCTGGCTCGTCAGGATGGGCACAGGCGAAGTCTATACGATAGCCGGAAACGCCGTATTGGGGCGTATGCGGGATGCCACGGCGGTCAAGTCCATCTTTGACGGCAAGCTCAAATGGGTTGAGAGGCACGTCAAGTAAGTTAGAACCCAGGTTCTCTCCACCAGAAGCAGCATATTCAAGATACTTTCTGAGCAGATCGACACCCTTTGCGGATGAGCGCCTGGGATTCATGTCATGATGACTAAATGAAGAGATGAGAGTGAGACGGAAACGGGCGCGTGTGACAGCCACGTTGAGTCGCCGTTCGCCGCCTTCCTGAAGAATCGGGCCAAAGCGATAGGGTAGTTTCCCATTGACGTCCTTGTGGTAGCCCACGCTGAGAATTATGGCGTCGCGCTCATCGCCTTGGACACGTTCAATGTTCTTGACAAAGAAGCGCTCTTCATTCTTTTCGGAAAAGAATTCGTCGAGCGAAGGATCATGCAATTCACCAAGACGGCGCACGAGCGCGTTGTCAATATTGTCTGCATGATGCTGGCCGAAGGCGATGACTCCGAGCGTTTCATGCGGAGACTCACTGGCGTGTTTGAGGACGAGATCGACGACCTTTTCGACTTCGTCAGGGTTAGAGCGCGTGCCTCGTACACCAAGAATAGGACGATAGGGTATTAGGTGGTGAGTAACCGGAGTGCTCACTATCGCGCCGGGGAATGCTGTCAAAGCTCCTCCATATATGTGGTTGTTGGAGAATGCGATTAGACGGTCGTCGCGGCTGCGATAGTGCCATTGCAGCGTCTTATCACGAAGAAGGGCGCCGGCAGCGTCAAGAAGTGACTCGATGTCCCTGGTCAGCGACAGATCGCCTTCATCTTCATCCTCGTCATCATCTCCCGGGCCGCGGCCGAAGAATGAGGTTGGTGGAAGCTGGTGGCTATCTCCCGCGATCACAGTCTGGGGAGCGCGAGCAAGGCTACCGATCGCTTCCGCTGGGGGAATCTGTGAAGCCTCATCGAATATGACAACGTCGAACAGTTGTAGGCCTGCTGGAATCATTTCGGCTGCCAGGATAGGCGACATTGTCCAGCAGGGGTGAAGCGTGGAGAGAACGTGGGGAGCTTTTCCCCAGAGTTGACGGACGCTGAGATGACGGCGTTTCTTTGCCGCCTCTTTGCGGACCAAAGTTGCTTGCTCTGGATGGCTATTCATCGCTGCAATGATGGCTTCAGCGGTGAGGCGGCGCACGCGAAGGGGGGTAGAGTCACGATGTTGGCAATCGGTCTCAACATATTCATCGCGATGGCGAGAGTGTGTGCCGCTGTCGAAGGCGGCGATACGTCTGTCTTCAAACTCAAGGTCGTCAAGAATCCGTCCCAGCCACGCGTATTCGACAGCGCACACACTATACTCTTTTGGTATGTCCTTACCGACTTGCTCAATGACGTTCTCGATCCCGGCCGTTTCAAACTGCGCCTCTAGCTTGCGGATACGAGGCAGGTTCGCGACGGCAATTCGACCGGATACCATCCGGTCCAGTGTCAAGGCCAAATCCGTGTGTGACATTACATCCAGCTCGTCGATTCCAGCCACCGCGGCAAGATTGGAAAATCCTGCAATGAGGGCGTTTACGCTCTCCTTCAAACGACTCAGCAACTCCGGTGCGAGAGAGAGCGAACTAGGGGCACCCAACGCCTGTCTAGCTTTCCTGTACTCTCTCGAAACCACCTGAGTCCATATCCGCGCCCACCGCGGCCCGCTTGCCACCAGGAGAAACCGTGCCGTCCTACCCCACTCAACAACTGTCGCCGGCCGGGAGAGTTTGGTCTCGTCAAGTGCTGCAAAAAGGGCGTCCCGGGCACTGGGAAGTAGATTGTCTACGAAACCGCTGACCAATTCAAACGCTTGGCGCGCCTCCTCTGGCGTGGTTATGGAACTGCGCCACCACTCTGGGTGTTTCTCTGCCAATTCATGCCCACCTAGCCCGACCCACTCTTCAGTCCCGCGTGCTAGCCTCTCGAAACCTTCCGTATAGATGGCCTGAGCGGCCTTGGTAGATATTCGCAGTTTGGTATGAGCACACTCGGGAATGGCGAGAAGTCGCTCACGCAAGTCAAACACGCTGAGATTCCATGGAGCGCGTGGGGTATGCAGGGCGGCGTTATTCTCGATAAGGGAATTACGACATGCCTGAAGCCGCCGGTGCAGGGGCGAGTAGTCATGTGCAGGGATCGTGGCAACATGTTCGAGAGAGGCGTGGAGCGTTCGTGCGAAGTCACGCCGGGAGGAGATGCCACCATGCATGTCCATGACAAGATCACTTAGGCCCACTATCTCCAGCCGTTTCGTAACGGCTTCGATTGCAGCTCTTTTCTCGGCGACGAAGAGCACACGTTTGCCTTTGGCAATCAGCGACGTGATCAGGTTGGCGATAGTTTGGGACTTGCCAGTACCGGGTGGCCCCTGGATTACGAGCGACTCGCCTCCAAGCACTCGATTGATGGCCTCGTGCTGGCTGGAATCGGCGTCAAGTATGAGAAATTCATTCGAGGGTGGATCAATGTCGGGCTGGTAGGGATTTGGATCGCAGATACGAGAGGCGAGAGCCTCACGCGCCTCTCCATCACCAGCGATAGCGGCGACGATGTCGCTTGCAGCGAACAGTTCACCATTTTGCCCAAGCTCATTTACCAGCGGCATCGTGGAGTAGGAGAAGTTGGCGACCACGGCACGTCGGTCAATGACCAGGTCGGGAAGGCCCTTCCACGACAGCGCGAGTTTGTCTATCAGGGCCAGGAATCCATCAAGGCTCGTGGAGGCGTTTTCAACCACGGCTGCCTGTTCATTGACAGTGTCGATGTCGTGTTCAGAACGAAGGATGTGGGCCAGCACCGGGTTGAGATGAGCGTCGCCCGCAACTTTGATCCTGAAGTCACGAATGGCAGCTCCTGTGGATTCGACTGAAAGCGGGAGGAGAATCACCGGCGCGTTCGGTGGGGTCCCGGACTCGATTTTCCATGTCGCGAGCCCAATTCCGGCAAACAGCGTCTCGATGCCTTTCTCTTCAAGGTTCGTAAGGGCCGTCTTGTGGATGGCAATGAGACGGCGACGGGCGTCGTCAAAGGCCGCGGAGGCGAATGCTTTGTAAGGAAAGAGATCCCCTAGTCTGACAGGTTTGTCCGCTATAAGCCGGTCCAGCATTGTTACGTCAAGTCCGACTGCTCGACCCGGGGTGAGATCTAACGTGCCGGTCTTTAGATCACGGAATCGGCGAAGGCGGTTGCGTCCAGAGGTGTCGACTAGATCTTTCTGCCACCGTTCGGTGGCCCGAACGACGGCTTCAATGCGAGCAGCGTTTGGACGAGGCATAAAGTAGGTATCTTACTTGGCGGTCTTCAAGAGGGTCACGATAGTCGCGTCCACCCAGCGAAGTCTCAGTGCAATGCAACGACGAAGATTTACATTGCTTGTGTGGCGTCTCTGTCACCTTTCGACTCGCCTAAGTGCCACTTTAATTGAACTCCCTATTTCGAAATGGCGGGGGCTTGGCAAGGAAGTCTCAGGCTACTCAAGACGACAACCTTCCGGTGACGTTTGGAGTGGTAATGCCCTAATGGGTCAATCCGCATAAATTAGTACATATCGACATATTATGCAATGACGCTATTGGTTTTTTGGGAGAATAGCCGACGGAAGTGATACCACCGAAACTCGCCCGCTTACACAAAGAGCTTAGCCTGCGCGAGGTCTTTCTGAGTTTCGCGAGGTACAGGCATCCCAACCATCGGATTCATGGCGCGATCGCTGCGCTCACAGCGAGCGATCAATTGCAGGTGCGCATCGGAGCGAAGCGTTGGGAGTTGCTGGATCACAACGGAGTGGTCGTGGGACAACTTGCCGGCAGTTTCGAGGCGCCGGCGGGGATGCGCTGCATCTCCGCCAAGGTCCATGCCATCGCCACCTGGAGCCGCGAGCAGTCAGAACAGCAGTACCGAAACTGCCTACAGTGCGACCGCTGGGAAGTGGTCCTGCCGGAGCTGGTGTTCCAGCCGGATTCGTAGTCCCAACCGCGCCGGCCGCCACGGCTGCCCCCTCCCCCTCACACCAACAACACACCCTCGTGCCGCAACAGCCATTCCTTACGCCACAGCCCGCCGCCGTAGCCGGTCATCTTCGCCCGGCCCCCGCTGCCGATGATACGGTGACAGGGCACGATGATCGCAACCGGGTTGCGTCCGTTGGCCGCGCCGACGGCGCGCACGGCTTTGGGGTTGTCGATGGCCGCGGCGATCGCGCCGTAACTTGCGGTCTCGCCGTAGCCGACGCTGAGAAGCTGCTGCCAGACCTGGCGCTGAAAGGGCGTGCCTTCGAGGGCCAGGGGCAGGTCGAAGCAGCGCAGCGAACCGGCGAAATAGGCAGCCAGCTGACGCTGCGCCTCTTCGAGGAGCGGATGCGCGCCCGCAGGGGCTGTGGCGGGCTCGCGTCGGATTGCGTCAACGGCCGGCCGGTCCTCGACATATTCGACTGCAGTTACGGCCACGGCGGTGGCGCGGATTTCGATGGCGCCGATGGGGGAGCGGTAGCGTGTGATCGATAAAGACATTGCATGAACCTTGATTCGCGTAGATGTCAGATTGCCATTGTAGCACATCCGTGCCTATTTTATCGTATACAGTCCGATTATGTTATTATTGTAGAAGGAAAACAAGGCACAGAGCAGTCATGCGGAACCGTGCCGGACTGGACAAAAGCGTTTCAGGCATCGGCTGTTCGCCAGTTGCAAGAGAAAGGAAGTTGCATTCGGCAACAAGCAGATCGTCATAAGGCCGCTTTGTGGAGACTCCACCATGCTGAAGCGTATACATATTCGCGGTTACAAGTCTCTTGAAGACGTTGAAGTGCATCTGTCTCAGCTTGTAGTCCTGTTCGGGCCGAATGCCGCGGGCAAGAGCAACTTCTTGGACGCGCTGCAACTGCTGTCGAAATTGGGGACGAGCCGGACGCTGAAGGAGGCGTTTGATCCCCCTTACAGGGGCAAGCCGCTTGAATCCTTTACCATCGGAGAGAGGGGAATTAGAGGACTGCTTGAACAGGAACGGCTGTGCTTCTCTATCGAAGCTGATTTGAGCCTGTCCGATGCGATCATTTCTGCCGTTAACCGTGAGATACAGGAGATGCGTCGGCCGGCCGGCGAGACCGGGGTCAAGGAGAGCGACAAGGTCCCCGCCCGCGTGCGCGAACGGGATCTGCGCTACCGCATCGAGGTGGAAATGCTGCCTCAGTCGGGCATTGTGCGCGTGACCGACGAATACTTGGCCGCATTGAACTCCGATGGCGAGCCTACGGGCAAACGCAAGCCCTTTATTGAGAAACAGGATGAGAAGATCCACCTGCGACTAGAAGGGCAGGCGCACCCTACTTACTATGATCGCTACCTAGACCACAGTATCCTCTCGATGCCGCATTATCCTCCGCACTATCCGCATCTGGTGGCTGCGCGACGGGAATTGGAACACTGGCTGTTTTTCTACTTCGAACCACGTGAACGAATGCGGGCGGCCAATCCGGTCAAAGAAGTGCGTCATCTGGGTCTTATGGGGGAGGAGCTCGCCGCTTTTCTTAATACGATGAAGGCGCTTGACGCAAGCCGGTTCAAAGCAGTCGAAAGGGCGCTGCATACACTCGTGCCCAATTTCGAAGGCATTGAAGTCGATGTAAGTGATCTCGGTGAGGTAGAACTGCGCCTCAAAGAAGGCGGTGTGGCAATGCCGGCGCGCGTGCTCTCTGAAGGCACGTTGCGACTACTCGGGTTGTTGGCGCTGACCGGAGTTGAGGATGCCCCGGGACTGGTCGGGTTCGAGGAGCCGGAGAACGGGGTTCACCCGCGCCGGATTCAACTGATCGCGGAACTACTGAAAACACAAGAGATACGCAATCAGACTCAGCACATCATCACAACGCACTCGCCGATCCTGCCCGATCTGCTGGCCGACGATTGCCTGTACGTAGTGCGCCGCCTGAATCGCCGTACCCGCATCGATCCCTTTGCCACGAGTTGGGGGCCATTGGGACGAGGCGGTGATATCGATAGGGCGTTCTGTGACGGGCAGGAGAAACTCCCCGTGTCGGAGCGCATGATGCGTGGGGACTTCGATGCGTAGTGTTCAAGGCGCTATCGCTTCGTTGTCTGAGCGCTATATTGCGCTCTTTGTGGAGGATTACGCGCATCAGAAGGTAATCGGCACTCTCGTGCAGAGGGTTGCCGCAGAATGCGGTATCGAAGTGCGGCTCGACTGGCGCAGCGCAATGGGCGGGCACGGCAAAGTCATCGTCGAACTAAGGAATTACATTCGCGATCTGAAAAGGCAAGGCACGCCCTGGCCAGACCTGATAGTTGTTGCCACCGACGCCAACTGCAAAGGACTGAACGAGCGCAGCAGGGAAATTGGTGACCTAGATGCCCCGGCGCCTGTTCTATTTGCGATTCCCGATCCGCATGTTGAGCGCTGGCTGTTGCTCGACGGCGCGGCCTTCAAAGAGGTGTTTGGCCGCGGCTGTCAAGCGCCGGACAGGAAGTGTAGCCGAGAACGCTACAAGGAGCAATTGATAAAAGAGATTCACGCCGCGGGCGGCACACCCATCCTCGGAGGCATCGAGTATGCCGAGGATATTGTGCGGCAAATGGACATCGACCGCGCTGCGCGGGCGGACGATGCGTTGCGGCGTTTCATCGAGGATTTGCGTAACATAGTACGGGGCTGGCGGGGGTGAGTTGTTCGACAACATTTCACCTCCTGAGTTGACGCTACACAACTCTCCTCCAGCTGCGTTACTTATGTCACAACTCTTGTCGTTGTTATGAATCAGCCGCGGACACTATCTTTCATGCCCCCATACACAGAGGAGAGAGTAAAGAGTAGAGCGGGGAGAAAGCTTCACGCTTCTATTGGCGCGGTGGGCATTGGCCTGCTGCTGCTGATACTGGTGCTGGCAGCCTGCAGCGGGATTGGCTCTTCGACGGTGGCGGAGGATGGGTCGCAGGCGACTGCCAAGGCGATGCCCCACTATGCGATCGAGTTCACCCTGAGCGACGATCTGTCCTCTCTGCAGGGCACGGCCAACATCCGCGTGCCCAACAACAGCGCGGACCCCTGGACATATCTGATCTTCCGGCTCTATCCGGCGCTGCCGCAATACGGCGCCGAGTTCAGCATTCAGAACGCGGCGGTCGAGGGCCGCACCGCGCCTTTCACCTACCTGGAACAGAATACTGCTGTGCGCGTGGAGTTGCCGCGTGCGCTGCTGCGGGGGCAGACGACGACCGTCTACCTGAGCTGGAGGCTGGAGATCCCGCACTGGGCCGCGGACACAAGCGCGGCCTACCGTCTGTTCGGCTACAGCCAGGACTTTGTGAGCCTGCCGCTCTTCTATCCCTCGCTGGCGGTCTACCAGCCGGGGCCGACCGCGGCGACCGGGCACTGGTGGCTGGAGAGGGGCACCAGCCGCGGGGATGCGGCGTTCAACTATATCGCCCAATTCGTGGTCACCGGCACGGTGCCGAGCGAGCAGATCGCGGTGACGAGCGGGATGCTGATCACCTCGACAACGGTCAACGAGGGGCGGGTGTTGCACCGATGGGAGACGGAAAGGTCGCGCGAGTTTTTCATCCATCTCAGCGATCGATTCCAATCGGACAGCCTGGAGGCCTACGGCACGCGCGTGACGAGCTACTGGCTGCCGGAGCATGAGGAGGCGGGTCGGGCCGTTCTGCAGCACACGGCGGCGGCGCTGCGGGTGTACAGCGACTGGTTCGGACCCTATCCGTATGCCGAGCTGCGGGTGGCGGCCGCGCCGATCAACTTCCGGGGAATGGAGTATCCGCAGTCCTTTCTACTGGGCGTGCAGTTGTACGACCGTTACCGGGACCAGCTGGAGATTCGCGCGGTCCACGAAGTGGCGCATCAGTGGTGGTATCAGCTGGTCCACAACGATCCGGTCAACCAGCCGTGGGTTGACGAAGGGCTGGCGGAGTATT
>DAOUHX010000319.1:0-1520 GCA_034428395.1 Caldilineaceae bacterium | reverse complement strand
AATCCAGACCGCATGAGCGGCAGAAGGGAGTTGCAATGAGGGCCGTGTTCCTGTATTGGTCGTTGTTCGAGCGCGAGCTGGAACGCGTGCTCGATGATCTGACCGAATTTACCACAATCGACACTTTGCTGGTCTACGTGTGGTCCAACTCGCCGCATGGGGACCGGTTGTTGCTGCCGTCCGCCGACGGCTTCGGCGAGCTTGGGCCGCCCGTGCCTGTCGTGGGCGAAGCAGAGTTCGACGCGTTTTCCGGCCTATTGGACCTGGCGAGAGCCAAGGGGTTTCAGATCGGCTGCCACTTTTCCCCCCTGTTTGCATATACTGAAGAGATGGCTGGGCTGCGAAACCAGGCGCTTGTCCAGCCGTCGTTTTATGATCTGCCGTTTGACAATCTGATCTGGGCCTGTCCCAACAATCCCGCGACCGTCGAGTATGCGGTCGGGGTCGCCCGCAGCGCGGTGGCAGCCTGGCCGCAGGCCGACCTGTTGGAAGTAAACCACGTCGAGTATCCGCTCTGGCCGCATAACGGTTTCGGTTCCCTCTTCACCTGCTTCTGTCCGCACTGCCGCGACGCAGCGCAGGCCGCCGGCCTCGATTTACCGGCCTTGAAGCGCGCGGCCGCGTCGTTGCTCGAGGAACTCAAAACCGCGCCGCCGCCAGGCGGTCCGGCCTTCTCCTCGCCGGCAAATCTTGTGCTGAATGCCATGGTCAGGCGTCCTCAGATCGCGCAGTGGCTGGCCTTTCGCATGGATTCCATGACGCAGTTTGTGCGAACGGTCACTGCAGCTGCACGCGAGGCAGCCGCCCAGTTCAACCCTGGCCTCAAAATCGGCCTGGACTTCTTCCTTCCTTCGGCGGCCAACCTACTGGGCACCGATTATGCTGCCCTCTACCACCTGTTCGATTGGGTTTCGCCCAAGTTTCCCGACTACCTGACCGGATCGATCGTGCCGATGATCGCCGATGAGTTGAACCCGGCCGGCGACCCGGCGAGGACCTCCGCGCTGCGAGAGGATATGCGGCGGATCCTCGACGCGGGAGAGGGGCCGCCAATCTACGAGCCTAGTCCCTCCTTGGACGAGCAGTTGTACTACTGCAACACCTTCGACGCTTCCATCATCGACCGGCAGATGGGCTATCTGAGCAAACTGGACGGCTCGGTCGCCTCCTATCCCTGGGTCTGGTTGTACAACCGCGACCTCGCCGGCTTGCGGGAAAAGTTTGAAGCGTTGGAACGCAACGGGTTCGAAGGCTACTGCATCTGGCTTTGGGAGCCGGACATGACTACCGCCGCTTTGCAGGAGACGCAAGGCATCTTTTGAGGGCGAGAGTGTCGCCCTGCAGCCACATATCAAGAGAGGTCGAACCATGATCGGTGCAACCAAAGATATGCTCCTGCCCACGGCCATCGTCGGTTCGATTCCGCGACCGTCATGGTATACCGACAGTCTGCAAGGGCGCTCCTTCAAGCAGGCTCTCAGCGACCGCAGCTTTCGCGAGCAGTACATGGACGCGGTCGG
>DAOUHX010000318.1:0-10920 GCA_034428395.1 Caldilineaceae bacterium | reverse complement strand
CTCGACGTGGTCGCAAAACAGCGCCTGCGCACCACCATCCAGCGCATGAACGAAAGCGAAGGCGTCGGCGTCCTTCTCACCAGCCACGACGCCGGCGACATCGAGGCCCTGTGCAAACGCGTCATCATCATCAATGACGGCGAAATCGTTTATCGCGACAAGGTCTCGACGCTCAGACGTCGCTTCCTGACCGTCAAGGAAGTCGACGTACGCTACAATGAGCAGTTGCCGCCCGACTTCAGCCTACCCGGCGTCGAGATGCTCAAAGTCGGACGTTTCGGCGCCAAGATGCGCTTCGACGCCCGCGTCACGCCGGTTGAGCCTGTCATCAGCGCGCTCGCGTCAGCCGGCAGCCTCGCCGACGTCACCGTCTCCGAACCCTCCCTGGAGGATGTGATCGGCGCCATATACGCCCGCGCGGAGGCCGAAAATGACCAGGAATGAGCGCAGCTCCGGCTCGACCGCAGTCCGCGCCCGCCATCGCTCTCTTCCGGCTACAGCCGGCAAATACTGGGCCGTTTTCCGCACGCAGCTTGTCAACAGCCTCGCCTACCCTATGGACCTGCTGGGCCGCAGCCTCCTCATCGTGCTCTTCATGTGGATCTTCATGAACCTCTGGCGCGTGACCTACGGATCAGCCGGCGCCCGCTCCATCGCCGGCCTAACGCTCGCGGACACAATGTGGTACCTGATGATGGCCGAGGCTGTCATGCTCAGCAAACGCGAGCTCTCCGACACAATCACCGAGCAGGTCAAAGACGGCAGTGTCTCCTATCTGCTCAACAAGCCGTTCAACTTCATCCTCTACCACTTCGCCGCCGGCCTTGGCGACACCGTCATCGCCTTCGCCGGAAACCTGGTCATCGGCAGCGCTGTCGTCTGGCTGATGGCCGGCCCACCGCCCGGACTGGCCGGATGGCTGCTGGCCGCGATCGCCGTCGTTATGGCCTGGCTGCTCGATTTCTGCTTCTCCGCGCTCATCGGCCTCAGCGCATTCGTCGTCGAAGAGACCAACGCCTTCCGCTGGATCTACCAGAAGCTCCTGCTCGTACTCGGCGGCCTGCTCATCCCGCTCGACTTCTTTCCCACCTGGCTACAGACCGTTGCGCTCAACCTGCCCTTCGCCTGGATCATCTACGGCCCTGCCCGACTCTTCGTCGACCCCAGCCTGGCCCGCCTCGGCGCCGTCCTCACCCAGCAGGCCATCTGGCTGGCCGTCTTCGGCTGCACCGTCTGGCTCATCTACCGCTGGGCCGTCGCCCGTCTCGTCGTCAACGGAGGCTGAGCCGTGACCCGCCATCTCTCTTTCCTGCTCGCCCTTTGGAAGGCCAACCTTATCAGCGCCATGGAGTACCGCGTCTCCTTCCTGACGCAGATGGTAGGCATGATGCTTAACAATGCATTTTACTTCGTCTTCTGGATCATCTTCTTCGACCGCTTTGAGCAGGTCCACGGCTGGAACTTGCTCGACATGTTTTTTCTCTTCGGTGTTGTCGCCACCGGTTTCGGCGCCGGGACATACCTCTTCGGCAACGCCGTCCGGCTGTCCACGCTCATCGCCGAAGGCCAGCTCGACTACTATCTGTCGCTGCCCCGCCCGGTCCTGCTGCACGCGCTCGCCAGCCGCAGCAATGCTTCATCTGCCGGCGACTTCACCTACGGCCTGCTCAGCTTCGCCGCCGCCGCCATCTACTCCGGCAGTTTCAGCGGCCTCATGCTGCTTCGCTTCCTTCTCGCCAGCCTCGCCGCCGTCGCCGTCCTCATCTCCTTCCTCGTGCTCGTGCAGAGCCTCACCTTTTGGATCGGCAACGCCCCCATGCTGACCTACAACGCCTTCAATGCCATCATAACCTTCTCGCTCTACCCGATCACCCTCTTCGACGGCACCGCCAAACTGCTGCTCTTCACACTGGTTCCGGCCGCGTTCATCGGCGCGCTGCCCGCCGAGTTCGTACGCCAATTCGACCTCGGCCAATTGGCCCGGATCTGCGGCGGCAGCGTGATCTTCCTCTCGCTCGCAGTCTTCGTCTTCTATCGGGGTCTGCGCCGCTACGAGAGCGGCAGCGCCATCCAGGTGCGCACCTAGTCGCGCCGCGGCATCAGCGACCGCGACCGGGCGCGCCGACCAACACTAGAAACGAGAAACTCAAAACTGAAAACTAACCGCTGCTCCGCGCGACCTGCATCCGGCGGATGCGCGCCGGCTCGTCGTCGTTGGCAATCTCTGCCGACAACATCTGCAGCGAACGGTCCGCCAGCGGCAGGTCGACGCGGCGGAAGCCCTGCCGGTGCGACTCCCGCATCGCAAGCGCAATCTCCAACGCCTTGCGCCCGTCTTCCGCCGTGCAGGCCGTCGGCCCGCCCGTTTCGACCGCCTGCACGAGGTCCTCGATCACCGTCAGCCCCATGCCTTGAATGTTTGTTGGCAGCGGAAACGGCGACTGCGCAGGAATGGGCCGGCCGCGCGGTCCGCCAACTGCCCAGCGCGAGAACTCCCGCTCCAGGCCCTCCGCCATCGAACGAACCCGCCCCTCTGTGCCGATCAGATCAAACTCCCACGGCGCAAGCCCTGTCGGCAGCCCCCGAATGAAGCCGCGCACTCCGTTGTCGAACGCCAGGTAGCCGTTGCCCATAATATCGTCGTCGCTAGCCGCCTTCTCGTCCGACTCCATCTCGCCGTATACCCACTCAACGTCGCCGTTGACCAGGAAGCGCATCGCGTCGAGCGCGTGGCTACCGTTGTGGGAAAGGTTGCACATCGTATAAGCCGTGATCTGCAGAATCTCGCCCAATTCGCCTGTGTCCACCATCCGCCGCGCCTCGCGCATGAACGGGTTGTATCGCCGCGAGCAGTTAATCGCCAGTGCAACCCCCTTCTCGTCGAGCTTCTCGATCACCGCGTCCGCCTCGGCCAAGCTCAGCGTCAACGGCTTCTCCGACCATATCGCTTTAACGCCCGCGTCGATCGCGTCCAGCAGGATCGCGGCCCGGTGGCGCGCGGTCGTGCACACGCTCACGAAGTCCGGCCTCTCCTCCTCCAGCATCTCGCGGTGGTCCCGGTAGATCTGCCTCTCTGACAGCCCCCAGCGCGCGGCAAAGATCGCGCCCTGCTCCTCGTGCGGGTCCGCGCCGGCCACCAGCTCCGTGTGCGGCGAAGCCGCGTAGCTCGGCCCGTGGCAGTATGGCAGGAAAATCGAACCGCCATTCTTCATCTCATCGTCAAATGTGCTGCCCATCCGTCCCAAGCCAATCACCGCTGCCTTGTACATCGTTGACCTCCTCGGCCTTCGTGTGACCTGCCGCTTCTGCCGGGTCCGACAGGTTGACATCCCAATGATTCACCTATACGATATGCTATCGTACCCTGCCAATGAACGCTACCGCCTTACAGACCGCGCCCCAGCAGGGCGCCAGGACCGATGAACACCATGACTGACATCCATACCGCCCTACTCGGGCTCGACCATCCCCACGCCATTGCGCACCTGCGCACCCTCCAGACCCTGCCGGAAGTCACCTCGATCACCCTCTGGGACCCCGACGAGGCGCTGTTGCGGGAAACCGTCCGTGAGGAGGGCGAAAAGATAACCGCAACGACGACCGATCTCGACTCAGTGCTCAGCCAGGACCGGATCCTCTTCGTCGTCGCCGCGCTGCGCAACGACCTGGGCCCGCCTATCTTTACCCGTGCCCTCGAAGCAGGCAAGCACCTGATCACCGACAAGCCAATCGGCAAGACCGCCGTCGAAAGCGAGCAGGTCGCAGCCGTCGCCCGCCGCCAGCAACGCAAACTCGGCGTCTTCTACCAGAACCGCGCCCTGGACCCGATCCGCGACGCCCGCAGCATCGTCGAGCAGGGACTGATCGGCGAACTAGTCTCGGTCGAAATGCGCATGGTCACAACCCAGGTCTCGGTGCGCAACCCGCAGCACTGGCTCTTCGATCACGGCAAATCGGGCGGAGGTATCCTCTCCTGGCTCGGCTGCCACTACATCGACCAGATCATGAACATTACGCAGGACGAGATCGCTTCCGTCGCCGCGCAGCTCGCCACACGCAGCGGCGAAGGTATCGACGTAGAGGACGTCGCCGCGCTCTCGCTCCGCTTCGCTTCCGGCGCCGTCGGCACGCTGCACGCCGGCTATATGCTCAGCCTCAGCGGCAGCGGCTATCACAACGCCGTCGGCTACGACACCTATGTCGGCGTCAACGGCCGCCTGGGACGCGTCACCTGGAGCTCAAACGGCACGCCCACAAGCATCTATGTCGAGAGTTCCCATCCCAGCTGGGCATCGGCCCCGCGGCGCACCATAGACTACACCTTCGCCGAGTCCCCGGCCTATGCCGGCAAACAGGGCGAAACATTCATGCGCGCCTTCATCGACGCCTGTCGTGGCAACGGCGAACCAATGGCGACGGGAGAGGACGCCGTTCGTGTCGCCAAAGTCGTCGACGCCGCCTACGAGTCTAACCGCAGCGGCCGCCGCGTCCAGATCTGATGACTGAGCGGCAGCAAGAGTTTCTATTCCACGTACACAAATCTCAGCCTCTTTCACCTGGCAGCCCGGTTTTCGGCGCGCTAAGAAAGTAGGGCCTCAGTTCCTGGCCGCACATCTTCCTCGCTGCGCCTGGGGTCTGAGACAGTAGCAAAAGGTCAAACTGGGTCGCCGCATGCAGCAAACAGCCGAACACACCCGCCTCGAAGAGTATAGAAAGCGCGCCAGCAACTGGAAACATTGGGGGCCCTATCTCAGCGAGCGCGCCTGGGGCACCGTGCGCGAAGACTACAGCGCCAGCGGCGACTCGTGGGGCTACTTCTCCCACGACCACGCCCGCAGCCGTGCCTACCGCTGGAACGAAGACGGCCTGGCCGGAATCAGCGACCGCAACCAGTTTCTCTGCCTGGCTCTGGCCCTCTGGAACGGCAACGACCCGATCCTCAAAGAGCGCCTCTTCGGCCTGACAGGACCGGAGGGCAATCACGGCGAAGATGTCAAGGAGTGCTACTTCTACCTCGACAGCACGCCGACCCACAGCTACATGAAGATGCTCTACAAGTATCCCCAGGCCGCCTTCCCCTACGCCGACCTGGTGCAGAAAAACCGCGGACTGGGCTACCAGGACGACGAATATGAGCTCTTGGATACCGGTGTCTTCGCCGAGGACCGCTATTTCGACGTCTTGGTCGAGTACGCCAAAGCGAAGCAGAACGACGTGCTCCTCCGCATCACCGTCACGAACAGGGGCCCAGAAAGCGCCCCCCTCCACCTCCTGCCGACCCTCTGGTTCCGCAATTCGTGGAGCTGGGGCTACGAGAACGGGCCGCTGGGCAGGGCGCCGGGCCGGCCCCACTTGGCCCGGCACGAAGGCCCGGACGGCACAGTCTGCCTGGCGGCGGACCATGTGCAGCTAGGCCGTTACTATTTCTGGGCCGACTCCGCCCAAGACCTGCTCTTCACCGAAAACGACACCAACTCGGCACTTCTCTTTGGCTCGTCCAACCCGACCCCGTTCGTCAAGAACGCATTCCATCGTTATGTCATTCACGACGAGAGCTGGGCCGTCAATCCCGATAACTTCGGCACCAAGGCCGCAGCCTACTACGTCGACCGGATTCCGCCGGGCGCCTCCAAAGTCTTTCGCTGCAGGCTGGCCGACGTGGGTTACGAGGAACCGTTCGGCGACGCCTTTGACGACACATTCATCCGCCGTATCGCCGACGCCGATAAGTTCTACGCCGCCATACAGAATCCGGACCTGGATGAAGAGGAGCGGATGATCCAGCGGCAGGCGCTGGCCGGCATGTTGTGGTCCAAGCAGCTCTACTACTATGATGTCCCCCAGTGGCTGAACGGAGACCCCGCCCTGCCGGCGCTCCCAGAGCGCAAGAACGGCCGCAACAGCGATTGGGAGCACCTGCATAACTTCGACATCATCTCGATGCCGGACAAATGGGAATACCCTTGGTACGCCACCTGGGATTTGGGCTTCCACGCGCTGCCCCTCGCCATGGTCGACCCGGACTTTGCCAAGCGGCAGCTGGAACTGGTGACACGCGAATGGTACATGCACCCGAGCGGCGCGCTGCCCGCCTACGAATGGAACTTCGGCGACGTCAGCCCGCCGGTGCACGCCTGGGCCGTCTGGCGCGTCTACAAGATCGACGCCCGCCAAACCGGAGTTTCCGATCGCGGCTTCCTGGAGGGACTCTTCCACAAGCTGCTACTCAACTTTACATGGTGGGTCAACCGCAAAGACGAAGACGGTCACAACGTCTTCCAGGGCGGCTTCCTCGGGTTGGACAACATCAGCGTCTTCGACCGCAGCGCCGGGCTGCCCGCAGACGGCCATATCGACCAGTCCGACGGCACCGCCTGGATGGGCTTCTACTGCCTGATGATGATGAAGATCGCGCTCGAGCTGGCCGGCGAAGACGACGTCTACCAGGACCTGGCGACCAAGTTCTTCGAACATTTCCTCCGCATCGCCACCGCCATGAACGACCAGAGGGGCGAGGGCGCGTCGATGTGGGACGAGGAGGACCGCTTCTACTACGACCTGCTGCATCTGCACGACCACACCTTCATTCCACTCAAGGTCCGCTCTCTCGTGGGACTGATTCCCCTGATCGCCGTAGAAACGCTCGAGCCGGAGCTTATGTCCTCGCTTCCTGACTTCAACCGGCGCACCCGCTGGTTCATCGAGCACAGGCCGCGCCTGGCGTCGGCGATGAGCAGCATTGACGAACCCGGCCTCGGCCAGCGCTTCCTGACTTCTCTCCTCACCAGGGACAAGCTACTGAGCGTGCTGCGCTATATGCTGGACGAGGAGGAATTCCTTTCCCCCTACGGAATCCGTTCGCTTTCCAAGGTGCATGAGAAGCATCCCTTCCACATCCACGTGGACGAGCTGATTTTCGACATCGAATACGAACCGGCCGAGTCGCGTACTGGAATGTACGGGGGCAACTCCAATTGGCGCGGACCGGTCTGGTTCCCAATCAACTTTCTGATAATCGAGAGCCTCCAGCGCTTCTATCACTACTACGGGGACGACCTAAAGGTGGAGTGCCCGACAGGTTCCGGCGTCAGGATGACGCTCGATGAGGTCGCGACAGAGCTCTCCCAGCGACTGATACGGATCTTCAAGCGCAACGGCGACGGAGAGCGCCCGGCTTTCGGCGATGTCGAACTCTTCCAGAACTGCCCCCATTGGAAGAACCGCTTACTGTTCTACGAATACTTCCACGGCGACAACGGCAAAGGTCTCGGCGCAAGCCACCAGACCGGCTGGACCGGCCTGGTCGCGAAGCTCTTGCAACAGTCCGGCGGAAGGGAATTCGCCCGCTGAGAACCGAGAATAGTCCAGCGCATGCCGTAGTCGATACAACCTCACGAGCAGCTTTCAAGAAAGGACACAGTTACAATGCAACTGGCGACCTATGAAGGGCTTGACGGCGTGCGCGTCGGCGTCGTCGAGGGAGATCAGATCTGGGACCTGGCGGCCGCGGCAGAGGCAAGCGGGCTGGTCGACACCGCCGACGTCACGGACATGCGGGCGCTGCTGGAGACGGGCGAGGCGGGGCTGGACGCTGTGCGTGCCACTACGATGTGGGCAACGAACAACAACCGGTCGGACCTGAGCGTTTCGCTCCAGGAGGTCACCCTGCTCGCGCCGCTTCCCTGCCCGGGCAAGCTCATGTGCCTCGCCGGCAACTACGCCAGCCACATCGAGGAGGGAGGCGGCTCCTACATCGGCAAGGAAAAAATGATCCCGCGTTTCTTCATCAAACCCTGCTCTTCCGTCACCGCCACCGAACAGCCGATCCGCATCCCGGCTTCCACCGCCTTCGCCGACTGGGAGCTCGAGCTCGCCGTCGTCATCGGCAAACGCGGCCGCGACCTGACTCCCGAACAGGCTGAAGAACATATCATGGGCTACACCATATTCAACGACATCTCCGCCCGCGAGCTCACCTTTCGCAACGACCTGCCGGAGCAGGAGGGCGACTGGTTCTTCGACTGGCTGGTCGGCAAGTGGCTCGACAGCTTCGGTCCCATGGGCCCTTGGATCACCACCCGCGACGACGTCCCCCACCCCGACCGCCTGCGCATGCAGCTCTGGCACAACGACCAGCTCCAGCAGGACGCCAACTCCGGCCAGATGATTTTCTCCCCCGCCGAGGCGCTCTCGTTCGTCTCACAGTTCATCACCCTCGAACCGGGCGACATCCTCAGCACCGGCACGCCCGCGGGCGTCGGCCACGTCAAGAAGGTGCGCCTCGAGCCGGGTGACCGCATCAAGGGCGAGATCGAAGGAATCGGCATCCTTGAGAATACCGTTGAGGCGCTCTGACCCCCTCTTTTCCAGGGAGCGATCCAATGCCCTGCCCCTGCTGCCAGCCACCTGACATCGACGGCATTGAATCCTTCTTCGATGCTTCGCGCGCCCAAAACGAGGTCGACGCATACCTGCGCGTCGGCCTCGACGCCCGCAGCGCCCGCCTCATCGAATATCTCCTCAGCAACGCCGGCGGCCCGCTCAGCCTCCTCGACATCGGCGGCGGCGTCGGTAGCGTCCACTACGAGCTCTTGCGCCGCGGAATCGCCGAAAGCGCAGTCGCAGTCGAGGCATCCTCCGCCTACATCGAAGCCGCCCGCTCCATCGGACGCGAACTCGGACTAAGCGATCGAGTCAACTACCTGCATGCAGACTTCGCCCGCTCCGCCGACACGGTCGACCCCGCCGATGCCGTCATCCTCGACCGCGTCATCTGCTGCTATCCGCTCCTCGACGACCTACTCTCAGCCGCCGCCGACAAGGCCGGGCGCTTCCTCGCCCTCAGTTATCCGCGCGCGAAATGGTGGGTCTTCATCACTTTCAAGCTCTTCAACCTCTACCTCCGCCTCAAACGCAGCAACTTCCGCACCTATCTCCACCCCCACGGCGACGTGCACGCCATCGCCGCACAAAAAGGCCTTGAGCCGGTCCACGCCGACACCCAAGGCCTTTGGCAGATCACAGTCTTCGCACGCGCCTGATTCAGTTCATCCCGCGCCTCGCTCTCACCCTTCGCTAGGCTCACTCCTCTCCATTCACGCCTCAAGATGCCGTTGCGCCTGTGCCGCGATGTCCAGACCTACCAGCTCGCCCCACGCCTGCAACAGCCGTCGCGTCACCGGACCGACCTTTCCGTCCCCCACCGGCAGACCGTTGAACTTAGTCGCCGGCATGATGCAGTACGGCGTGCTCGTAAAGAACGCCTCGTCCGCCGTGTAAATGTCGTAGGGCTGAAAGTCGGTCACCTGCGTTGGAATGCCCAGCCCCTCTGCCAGCTCCAGCGCGGTCTCCCGGCTGATCCCCGCCAGCGCGCCGCGCGCGTGCGGCGTTTTGAGCGCGCCGTCGGCGTAGATGAAGAAGTTGCCGCCCTTGTTCTCGGTCACGTTGCCGTCGGTGTCTAGGATCACACTCTGCGCCGCCGGGTCGACCAGCTTCACCTCCGCCTCGGCCAGCGTATACGCCAGCCGGCTCCGGTTCTTGATGCGCGCGTCCAGTGACTGTGTCGGAATCGCCCTGCTGAACGGCGTCACCGCGTGGCATCCCTCCGTGTAGAATGCAGCCCAGTCGCTTAGAATCAGCGGCGCAGTATGAATGATGACCGTGGCCGGAGACCGCTGCTGTGTCGGGTCGGCCGCCAGCGCCCCGGCCCCACGCGAAATGTTGTGCACAATCCATACATCCTCGTTGGCAGGCACGTGGGGAAGGTTTTCCTCCAGGACCTGGAGCGTGATGGCGGCCATCTCCTCCGGCGTCAGACCCGGGTTGATGCGGCTGACCTTCAGCGACTTGTACAGCCGCTCGATATGACTTTCCAGCTTGAATGGCTCATGCCCGAAGGTGCGCGTCGACTCAGTCATCGTGTCCCCCAGCGTCACCGCGCTGTCGAAGACAGAAATCTTCGCCTCCGCCGGCGGGAACATTTCTCCGCTGATATAGACCAAGTGTTTTCTGGCGTCGTGTTGCATCGGTTTCTTCTCCCCTTGACTGCTTTCTGCGAGCCGCCTCTCTCTTGTCCTATTGCACTTGTCCTACTGCGCTTGTCCTACTGCGCTTGTCCTATTGCCATTGCACGCCCACACCTGGCTCGGGCAACCCCTTCTCTCTTCCGTCATTCTCCTGTCTTGCGACGATCAACTGTTCCATTTGCCGCACGCTGCGAAACACCAAATCCGACGAGCGTTCTTCCAAAACTGGTGAGAAAGTTGCAATTGACAAACGCTTTCTCTTGCGGTATGCTTCGGTCAGTGACACGGCCCCCGAAAGGCATTCAGCAATGACCACCGAAGAACGCGTCGCCAGATTGGAAGGCGAGATCGAATATATGGCCACAAAGGCCGACATAGAACGCGTCACCGCCACACTCACTTGGCGCATGATCATTGTTGCCGGCATCGCCCAGGCTATCGGTATCGGAGCACTGCTGCAATTCCTGCCCCGCCCCTGAGGCCACCGCGTCCGCTCCTCCCCCAACTTCTGCTGCCCCTCTACAAGCCGGATTCGCCTAGGCCGTTACCGGCCAAAAGAACCATGGCTTGCGACGAAAGATGAGAGACTGCTCATACTGTCCACTATTCTATACCACGTTTAACATTTTTCGTTACTCTTTGCCTTGAGCCCTGCCCTTGCCCGTCGCCTCCCCCGCGCGATGCCTCCGGCCACTTGCGCATGTTTCTTGCCCTTCCACTGGGGAGCAAATATAATGCCCCGAACTTCAGACAATGCTTCCTGTCATAGAGGAAAGGGACCATGACAGAGATCAAAGTCGACCCGGCAGAGATCGAATTCTTCCAGCAGAACGGCTACATTCAATACCACGATTTCCTCTCAAAAGGCCAGATCGAACTGCTCCGCCAGGCGCTC
>DAOUHX010000317.1:0-5389 GCA_034428395.1 Caldilineaceae bacterium | reverse complement strand
AGGTATCGATCGCGTTCGACGCGGTGGACGCCAACACGATGACGAAGCTGGTGCCGAGCACCGGCGAAATCGTCGGCGACCTGGCGGAGAGCTGGGATATATCGGATGACGGCCTGACCTACACCTTCCACATTCACCAGAATGTGCGCTGGCACGACGGCGAGGCGCTGACGGCCGAGGACATCGCGTGGAGCTACAACACGGTGACAGATCCGGAGGCGCAGTCGATCTGGGGCCAGAAGCTGAGCGACATTGTCGGCTTCGAGGGGTACCAGGCCGGCGAGATCGATACGCTTGAGGGCGTGCAGGTCGTCGACGACCATACGCTTCAGATCACGTTGCAGCGGCCCAACGCCTTCTTCCCGTCGGTGCTGCCCGACGTCTCGATCTGGCCGATGCACATCCTGGGCGACGTGCCGCGCGGCGAGCTGCGCAACCATCAGTTCTGGGTTGACCAGAGGATTGGCAGCGGGCCTTTCAAGTATGTGCGCGAAGTGCCCGGCGAGTTTGTCGAGTTCACACGCAATGACGACTACTTCAAAGGCAAGCCGTACATTGAGACGGTCCTGATGGTGCGCGGCAGCCGCGACGCACATATTACAGCGTTGGAGGCCGGCGAGGTTGATGGGCCGATGGGTGAGATGAGCCCGCAGGAGGTCGAGCATCTGAATGCGATGCCTCACCTGTTCGCCGGCGGCGCGGGCGGCGTATCGCTGCCGATGTTCATGGCGATCAAGCAGACCAAGCCGGAGCTGAACCTGCAGTTCCGCCAGGCGGTGGCGCACGCAATCGACCGCGACGCAATCCTGGAGGAGATCTTCAAAGAACAGGTCATGATGATCGACTCCTTCATTCCCGGCGGCCCCTACATGAAGCCCAACCTTGAGCACTGGAACTACGATCCGGACCTCTCGCGCCAGCTGCTCGAGGAAGGAAACTGGGACCCGGACCGCGAGCTCTACATCTTCTACTACTACCAGCAGGCCTGGGCGCATGAGATGATGACCGCCATCCAGGCCTACCTGGCCGACGTGGGGATCAAGTCCCGCATCCGCTACGGCGACTGGTCGGTGGATGAGCAGGACTGGTATCTGACCGACACGGCGGATATCGAGATGGGCGCGCAGTCGCTCTTCGGCAGCCCGGACAACTTCATCCAGGTCTCCGGCTGCGAATACGAGTACCCGGCGGGCTGGAACGGGACGCACTATTGCAACGAGCGCTTTGACGAACTGTTCCAGATGGCCAAGACGACGACGGATGAAGGGGCGCGCACGGACGCCTACTACGAGGCGCAGGACATTCTCAACGAGGACCTGCCCTTCGTGTGGCTGTTCAGCAAACCGGCCGGCATCGTCTACAACAACCGCGTGCACATCGAGTCGGACGGCCTCTACATCTGGCGGCGGCAGTTCGAGAAGGACATCCATCTCTGGTGGATTGAGGAGTAGTTGACGACGGCACAGTTGAACGATCATTCCGGCGGTTTCCGTGCGGCCAGCGCGGTAGGAACGGTTGCACGGGACCGCTGGACTTGATGCCGCATCCCAAGTTCGTCGTTGAACCGACGTAGCCCCCACCGGCCGCGACCGGCCCCGGTTACGGCCGCGCCGCTTTCGAAGGCATTGCCGGTCCTTGCAATCCACGAAGCGCGCCAACCCCGTTTGCGTATGACTGAGGGCAGCGGAAGTGAGTGAGTATATTCTGCGACGCCTGGCGATCAGCGTGCCTGTGCTCGTGCTGATCACGGCCATTATCTTCGTTCTGCTGGAATTGGCGCCGGGCGACCCGCTGGCGGCGATGCTGGCGCCGGCGCGCGGGGTGGTTGCGCCGACCGAGGAGTATGTTGCCGAGCTGCGGAAGACGTTCGGGCTGGACAAGCCGGCGCCGGTCCGGTACCTGATCTGGCTGGGGCAGGTGGCGCGCGGCAATCTCGGCGCGTCGGTGACGACGAGCAGACCGGTGGTACAGGAGATACGCGACCGGCTGCCGGCCACGCTCGAGCTGATGGTGATTTCGACGATCATGGCGATCGCGATCGGTGTTACGCTGGGCGTGTATTCGGCGCTGCACCAGTACTCGTTCCTCGATTACATTCTGATGGCTCTGAGCTTCACGTGGGTGTGCGTGCCGGCCTTCTTTTTCGCGCTACTGACGATCTTTCTGTTCGCGATTCACCTCGACTGGCTGCCGGCCGGCGGGTTCCGCACAGTCGGCATCGAGAAGTTTTCCCTGCTCGACAATCTGAAGCATGTGATCCTGCCGGCCTTCGTTCTGACCATGGGGAATCTGGCCGAGTATGTGCGTTTCACGCGGGCGAGCATGTTGGACGTGATGCAGTCGGACTTTGCGACGGTGGCGAAGGCGAAGGGGTTGCGCGTGCCGACGATCATCTTCCGCCACATTCTGCGCAATGCGCTGATCCCGATCGTCACGCGCGTTGGGCTGAGCGTAGCCTGGCTGTTCAGCGGCGCGCTGATCGTGGAGACGGTCTTCCGCTGGCCGGGGTTGGGCGTCCTCATGCTGCAAGGGGTAATGACGCGCGACTATCCCCTGATCCTGGGCATGAACCTCTTCATCTCGGTTACGGTACTGCTCAGCAATCTGATAACCGACATCGCATACGCCTTCATCGACCCGCGCATTCGTTATACATAGTTGTGCCGAACAGTCTTGTGCCGAACAGTGCGAAAGCTATCGAGTAGACAGGACGATGTTCAGAGAGTCCACCGACAGCGCTGAAAGCGGACCGAACGCAGGCGGCGGCCAGTACAGGCGGCGCGCGCCGATCTCGCCGACAGGTTACGCGTGGCGGCGATTCCGGCGGCACAAGCTGGCGCTGGCCGGATTGGTCACAATCGTCGTTCTGATCTTCATCGCAGTCTTCGCGCCGGCCGTGGCCCAATATGAACCGAACAAGATCAACCTGCGCGAGAAGGAGGACCCGCCCTCGCTGACCCACTGGCTGGGCACCGATCAGACAGGGCGCGATGTGTTGAGCCGCATCATCTACGGCGCCCGCATCTCGCTGCTGGTCGGCTTCGCTTCGGCTGCGTTTGTGACCGTGTTGGGTACCGTGCTTGGCGCGTTCATGGGCTATCACGGCGGCGTGGTCGACGGCTTCCTCAGCCGCGTAACCGATGCGTTCATGTGTTTTCCGACGTTGATCATCGTTACAGTGCTGGTAGCGATGCTGGAACCGGGGATCCAGAACACGATCCTGGTGATCGGTCTGTTCTGGTGGCCCAGCCTGGCGCGACTCGTGCGCGGCCAGTTTCTGAGCCTGCGCGAAATGGACTATGTCCTGGCCTCGCGCGCGCTGGGCGCAAAACCGAATTTCATCATCTTCCGGCACATTTTGCCGAACGCGGTCGGCCCGGTCCTGGTGCAGATGACCTTCTTGGTCATCGGCGCGATTCTGACCGAGGCGAGCCTGAGTTTCCTCGGCCTGGGGGTCAACGAACCAACCGCGAGCTGGGGCAGCATGCTGTTTCACGCGCGCACGCTGCGCATCCTGGAGCAACGGCCCTGGCTGTGGATTCCGCCGGGCATGATGATCGTCATCACTGCGCTGAGCGTAAACTTCATCGGCGATGCGCTGCGCGACGCGTTTGACCCCCGCATGGTGATCGAATAGCAGGCTGCCAACGCCATCCAGGACCTGGACTGAGGATATTGAAACTAAATTTCGGGCCTGCCTCCGATCCGGTCAAAACGTGAATTGTCGCCTTTTGGTAGAAAGCGTGTACGATTGTCCTGATTTATCCGATGTGGAGCGCCCGCCGGGAGTGGAGTGCCGCCCCGGCGGACCTGTCAGAGAGGATAGCTGAATGGCGCAATATGCTACGCTAGATGAACAGATGCTCCACCTGAAGCTGGACGGCTGGTGCGTTGTCGACAATGTGATCCCGGCAGAGGACGTCGCGGGAGTACGGGAGAGCGTGCTGGCTTCGACCTTGAAGCACCAGCGGAGCGACGCGCCGGCCCAGATCGGACACCGCACCGGCCTGATAAACTACAATCAGTCCTTCGCGCCCTACCTGGTAACGCCCCATTTTCTGGATGTGATTGAGGCCGCCCTGGGTTCACCGGTACGGGTCTCGTTCACGTCGGCGATGATCAACTATTCGGGCAACGCGCGCGGCAATTTGCACGCCGACTGGCCGTTCAACCAGCACAACGCCGGCCACATCCCCGCGCCCTATCCCGACATCGTCGCCCACCTGACGACACTGTGGATGCTCTCGCCCTACACGCCCGAAAACGGGGCGACGATCATCGTGCCCGGCAGTCACCGCATGGAGACCAATCCAAGCGCCGATACCTGCAGTCATGACGAGAACGACCCATATCCGACCGAGATCCAGGTGAGCGGATCTGCCGGCAGCGTTCTGGTGATGGACAGCCGCATGTGGCACGCCGCGGGCGCGAACCGCACCGAGGAGGCGCGCGTGGCGATGGCGATCCGCTTTGCACCCTGGTGGCTCAATCTGAACGGCCTGCGACCGGGGTCCGGCGAGCGCGCGCGGCTGATGAAAACGACCGGCCTCAATGAGAACGAGGTCGAAGCGGTCAGGAAAGAGGTGTACGCGGGACTGCCGCCTGCGGTGAAACCATTGTTCGAACATTGGGTGGAGCACTAAATGAACACAGACGAACTTGCAGCCAGCCTGGCCGAGAGAGTCGACCCGGAACGGATCACGCAGCTGACCCTGGACATGGTACGAATTCCCAGTCCGCCGGGCCAGGAGCGGGCAGTCTCTGAGTTCTATGCGAAGGAATTGCAGGATATCGGGCTCGAGGTTGAGATGGATGATGAGTACCCGGACAGCCCCAGTGTAATCGCCCGGTTGAAGGGCAGCGCAAACGGGACGACGCTGCAACTTGACGGCCATACCGATGCGATTGACGTACCGGGGCCGAAGCCCCGCTTCGAGGACGGCTACATTCACGGGCGGGGCTCGGAGGACATGAAGGCTTCGCTGGCCGCGATGGCCGAGGCGGCGCGCATCATCTGCGAGGCGGGCGTGCAGCTGGAGGGGGACCTGCTGCTGACGGCGCACGGTCTGCACGAGAGCGCCACCAACGAGACGCTGATTTCGTTGATCGAAAAGGGCGTCCACGGAGACGCCGTGATTGTCACCGAACTGGGCGGGCACAACTTGCCGATCGCGGGGATGGGCCTTGCCTTCTGGGAAATCACGCTCAAAGGCAAAGAGGAGAGCATTCACGAGACGGTGACGCCGCCGGGTACGCCCCATCCGGTGATGGCCGGACATCACGCCGTAGGTCTTCTGCAGGAAAAAGCTGCCGAGCTGGCGCAGGAACAGCTGCCCTACCTGGGCACGGAGTCGATATTCATCGGCCGGTTCGAGGGCGGGGACTATTT
>DAOUHX010000316.1:0-9513 GCA_034428395.1 Caldilineaceae bacterium | reverse complement strand
GGACGGGCTCCGGCTTCGGCTCGCAGTACGCGTTCTCCATGCGGTAATGTTTGCCGGCGAAGTTGACCGGCGTATCCGTCCACATCGCGCGCAGAATCTGGATCGCCTCGGCCAGCTGCTCGATGCGTAGGCGCGCCCTGGGAAACGGCCAGCCGTAGCCCAGGTACTCCTCCTCGTTCCAGCCGGCCCCAATCCCGATCACGACACGTCCGCCGGAGTAGGCCTGGGCGGTCGCGGCCATCTTGGCCAGGTGGGCCGGGTTGCGAAAGCTGTTGCACAGCACGTCGTGGCCCACCAGCTTGTCCGGGTAACGGGCCAGTGCGTAGACTGCCGTTGTCCATCCTTCGCCCACAATGTGCCCGTTGTACTGCACGTGATCGGGGAACCAGAGCGAATCGAATGGATGGATGATCTGGTCAAGATAGGGAAAGAGCTCGGTTACGTGGCGGGACCAGGTGTTTAAGCCCACGGGTATGCCCATGCTGACCTCCTCGGCGGTGGCGCGCATTACCCTTCGCAGGAAAACGGACGCGCAGGTCGCGGATGAACTGTTGGTTGCCGGAGCCGGCGATACGCGGCCGGCTTGCATTTCGATTTCGATTCCTCCACAATCATACCAGAGGACAGACAAAGATGCTCCAGCCCCGACAAGGCATCGCGGCTGAGCTGTCTCCTCGACTTCTACAGTCTGCGGGCTTGACCCTGCGCGACGAATCGACAACAGGAGAGCAGCCGATGGCTTTTGAGGTGTATGATTTTCGTGACGTAGACAAGAATGTACTGGTGACGCCTGAGATCCGGGCGCGGCTTTATCACATGGCGCCGGGGCAGGTAGACCGCCGCCACAGCCACGACCTCGGCCACGAAATCTTTCTCATTCTGGAAGGCAAGGCCGAATTCATGATCGCCGGACACGTCGAAGTGCTGGAGCCTGGGCAGATGTGCATTGCCCTGGCCGACGAGGTCCACCAGGTGCGCAACCTGCTGCCCGACAAGCGCACGGTCATGTTCCTGTCGGTGACGCCCCACATCCAGCCGACGCACACCGGGCGCGACCCGGACGGCAGCGCACACCCGCCGGCATTTCGCCCCAATAGCTTCTATGACGACGTCGACGACACGCGGCCAGTCGCCCAATTGTTGGATGAATTTGTGCATGGCGCGGAGGCTCTCGCCGGCGAGGCCCGCCAGGCCGCCGATACCCACGCGCAGCAGGCCGCAGTCTGGCGCCAGGCCGCGGCGAGCGAAGAATTGGATGAAGCAGTGGCCGCGCGCAACGTGATGTGGGATGCCGTTCACAGCCTGCACGGCAAACTCTTCGGCCTGGATCTGCTTTGGAACAGATTGGCGCCGCGCGCGAATGAAAATGGCGACGGGGAATAGCCGGAGCGGGCACTGTCAACCGTCGAGAGTCCTCCGGTTGACCTCGGCGATGACTTTGTCTCTTTCTTCAGTGTCGTTCTCAGTGCAGAATAGCGCGTCTTCGAGCAGGAAGGCACATTCGGCATAGAAGCGGATGCGGTCCCAGCAGCAGTCAATCAGGGAGTAGACGCGGGCGCAGCGCTGCAGAAACTTCTCGCCGTAGCAGACGCTCAGGCCGGCAAAGTCGACCGCCGGGTCGCCGACGCCGGCGTGGCCGAAATCGACGACCCCCGTTATCCGCCGCGCACCCTCGCTGTACAGGATATTGCTGGCGCCGAAGTCACCGTGCCGCAGCACGCTGGCGAAGGCCAAACTGTCTGCGTTCTCCAGGAATGGGATGAACTGACCGTCCGTCCAGTCGCGGGCCTTTGCGTTCAGGTGGGGATAGACGACTCGGCGGATACGCTCGAAAATCTGGCTCCAGGCGGCCTGCGTTTCCGCCGGCTGCAACGGGTAGTCGATAGCTTGCGGCGGGATGGCGTGGAGCGTTTTCAGGAACGTTGCCAGATCTACCGCCAGACGGTCGATCGTCCTGTCATCTTCGATCTGCGCGAATTTCTCAGGCCACAACGCTTCGCCCGCCAGTTTGCGGTAGCCGACAAAGGCCCGGCCCAGCTTTGCTTCGTTCGGAGTGTGGAAAATGTAGTGCGGCGACTCCGTCGGGAGGTGCGGGCCAACGGCTTCCAGGAATGCCTGCTCGCGGCGCAGCGCGGCCACGCCGCGCGCGTACTTGGGAAAGCGAAAGAGCAGATCGTCGTTGACCAGAAGCAGGTCGTTGTTCTGGCCGGCCCGATAAAATACGCCCGTACTGATCGTCAGTTTGGGACAGGCGGCGGCGATGCTCTTTAGATGGAGTCGCAGTCTGTCCGCCGTGTCTGCGTTGGTCATCGTTGCCTGCGAAAGGGTCCTCGTTGTTTCCCGCTATGCCGACACCAGCAGATGTCGCAGCGCTTCGACGTCGGTCACCGGCAGCTTGCAAGCGAAGTTTTCGCAAACATAGGCCGCGGGCAGTCCGTCGACCATGCTGCGGCCTTCCAAGAGAGGCAGAGGGTTCTCGCTGTCCGGCTCCTTGAGCGCCAGCACCGTATGCGGCAGATAGTGGCGCCGCGTTTCGTTCAGCAGCGCCTGCGTTCGCGCATCGCCGAGCGGGCCTACGATCGCGACCTCCTGGCTGGGTGTGAGCAGGTCGTCGAGCGCGCCGAGCATGCGTCCGAAGCCGGTCGGCTGCTGGGCCATGGCCGCGTCCATTATCTGGAAGATGCGGGTGGCTACGGCGCGATAATCCTCGTTTCCGGTCAGCTTGGCCAGCCGTACGAGTAGCTCAGCCGCCATCGAGTTGCCGCTGGGAATGGCGTTGTCGATGAAATCCTTGCGGCGGACGACCAGCTGCTCGTGGTTGATGCCGGTCTGGAAGAACCCGCCGCGCGCCTCGTCCGCGAACTGGGACTGCATGATCTTTGTCAGGCGGACGGCTTCGGCCAGCCAGCGCAGCTCGAAAGTCGCCTCGTAGAGGGCGACAAGGCCGCGCGCAAATGCGGCATAGTCTTCGAGATAGGCATTGAACCGGGCGCGACCGTCTTTGTAGCTGCGGAAGAGTAGTCCGTTCTCCTGGCTCATATGCTCCAGGATGAAGGCAGCCGCCTTTGCGGCCGCGTCCAGCGCGTCGGCACGGCCGAGTACGACGCCAACATCGGCCAGCGCGTGGACCATCAGGCCGTTCCACTCGCTGAGGATTTTGTCATCCCGGCCAGGTTTGACCCGTTTTTCGCGCTCGTCGAACAGCTTCTGTCGCGACTCTGACAACCGTTCGGCAATCGAATCCGCGGGGACGCCGCTCTGCTGTGCCAGCTCGGCGGCGGTGGACTTGAGGTTCAGAATCGTCTTGCCCTCGAAGTTGCCACCCGGCGTGACGCCGTAGGCGCGTCCCAGCAGATCGGCCTCGTCCCTGCCCAGAATTGCCTCGATCTCCTCGGCCGTCCAGACGAAAAACTTGCCCTCTTCCCCTTCGCTGTCGGCGTCCTGTGCGCTGTAGAAGCCGCCTTCGGGTGCGGTCATCTCGCGCAGCACGTAGTCGACCGTTTCATCGATGATGCGGCGATACTCCGGCCGCCCGTTGATCTGCCAGGCGTGGAGATAGGCGCGCAGCAGCTGGGCGTTGTCATACAACATCTTTTCAAAATGGGGCACAAGCCAGATGCGGTCGACGCTGTAGCGATGGAACCCGCCGCCTATCTGGTCGTAGATGCCGCCCGCGGCCATCTGTTGCAGCGTGTGCTCTGCGACCCGCAGGACGTCCGGGTCGCCGCTGCGGCGGTACTGGCTCATCGCGAACTCCAGCGTCATTGGCTGGGGAAACTTGGGCTGATCGCCGAAGCCGCCGTATTGCTGGTCGAAATATTGCAGCAGTCTGCCGGCCGCTTCGCCGAGAGTCTTGCTGCCGAGCGCTTCGCCGCCGGATGACAGGCTTGCGGTGCGCCCGATGGCGTCGGTCAACCGTTGGGCCTGGGAACTGATGTCCTCGCGGCGGTTCTTGTAGGCGTCGGATACGGCCACCAACACCTGCGAGAAGGAGGGTATCCCGTAGCGGGGCTGGGGCGGGTAGTAGGTGCCGCCGTAAAATGGCTGCCCGTTCGGCGTCAGGAAGACGCTCATCGGCCAGCCGCCGCTGCCGGTCATCGCCTGCACTGCCTCCATATAGATGGCGTCCAGGTCGGGTCGTTCTTCGCGGTCCACTTTGATGTTGACGAAGAGCGAATTCATCAGCGCCGCAGTATCTTCGTTCTCGAAGCTCTCGCGCTCCATCACATGGCACCAGTGGCAGGCGCTGTAGCCGATGCTGAGGAAGATTGGCCTGTCGTGCGCCCGTGCGATGCCCAGCGCCTCCTCGCCCCAGGGGTGCCAGTCGACCGGATTGTGCGCGTGCTGCAGCAGGTATGGCGATGTTTCCTGCGCCAACTGATTGACGTGTTCGGCAGGCGTTTCGGATTCCGTCATGTCGACTCCCTTGGCGCGGCTGCGCGCCTGCGTAAGTGCCGATGTGCAAATGCAATTATAGCCAGTGGACCCTGCCTCGTCGAATCAGAATGTGGCGGCGGCATCTTCTCGAAACGTATTGACACCTACCGTCGGGGGTGCTACTATGCTGCTATTCTTCACGATTGAGCGTTGCCAGACGGGAAGTCTGCAATTCTGAATGTGTGTGGAAAGTCTTCCCACAAAAAAAGTTGTCAAGCAGACCGATCAGAGTCCTTTTCCGCATTGCGGTTTGCGATGGTTGCGTCAGGCTGAAACCGTCTAGTCCATATAGCTAGAGTGTCTATACATTAGATGTAATGGACTGGCAACATCGAATAAAGGAGAATCTAGCATGACAAACAGGAAGATGTTACTTTTGGCAGCGCTACTGGTGGGCGCGTTGATTCTGGCGGGCTGCCCTCAACCTACGCCGGTAGTCCAGACGGTCAAGGAAACGGTGATTGTGACCCAGACGGAGGAGGTTGAAGTTGAGGTGGTGGTGACGCCGACCCCGCTGCCGCCGGTGCAGGGCGGCGTGTGGGTGGAAGGATCGAGTGCGGACGCCTCGATACTGAATCCGATTTTGGCGGCGGACAGCGCCAGTTTCGACATTCTCGGCTGGTTCTTCCCAGGTCTTTTGGGGCAGGACCCGTTCAGCGGGGCGATTGTGCCAACTGAGATGGCGGAGAGCTGGGATGTGTCCGAAGATGGGCTGGTCTGGACGTTCCATCTGCAAGAGGGTGTGATGTGGTCGGATGGCGAGCAGGTGACGGCAGACGACTTCAAGTTCACCTATGACGCCATCGCCAGCGACCTGGTCGAGACGCCGCGCAAGGCGAATCTGGACAATATTGAAAGCATCGAGGTGCTGGATCCGCTTACGATCCGCGTTACCTACGGCGAGGTCAAGTGTGACGCGCTGAATAACCTCGGTCTGGGCTGGCTGCCGAGCCATCTCTATGCCGAGGATTACAGTGATGTGATGGACACACCTTTGAACGAGGCGCCGGCCGTCAGCGCGGGCCCGTTTGTATTCAATGAGTGGACACGGGACGACAACGCGACGGTGCTGCGCAACGACACCTACTGGAAGGGCGCGCCCAACATGGACGGGTGGATCTACAAGATCGTTCCTGACCCTGGCGCGCGGCTGGCACAGTTGCAGACCGGTGAATTGGACCTGATCGGTGTGCAGCCTGAGCAGCTGACGACCGTGCAGCTTGATTCCAGTCTGAACCTCCACACGTACAAGGACGACGGCTATAGCTACATCGGCCTGAACCTGGCCAATCCGGAGAACCCGCAGGCCGGTCAGGATGAGGAGGGCAATCTGATTGAGCAGGACCCGCATCCGATCCTGGGTGATCTGGCCGTGCGCCAGGCGATAGCCCATGCACTGGATTACGAGACGATAATCAGCAAGGTCTACCTGGGGCAGGGCTATCAGATTGCATCGAATGTGCTGCCCGCCGTCGGGTGGGCCCACGACCCGTCCATCCTGCCATATGCCTTCGACACGGAGCTCGCGGCGCGGATTCTGGAGGCGGCCGGCTGGACTGACAGCGACGCGGACGGTGTGCGGGAGTGCAACGGCTGCTCCACGGCGGAACAGGGCGCGACGCTGACGATCAAGCTCCAGACGAATGCGGGCAACACGACGCGCGAAGATCTGGGCGCGCTCGTGCAGGACCAGCTGAACAGCATCGGTTTCGACATCCAGTTTGAGGCGATTGAGTTCGGCACACTGGTGCAGGAGTTGTTGGGACAGACGTTTGAGATGGTCATTATCGGTTGGACAGGCCTGGGCACCGACCCGAACGACGATTCTTTCTGGCATTCGAGGTTCGACACGCCGGGTAGCGGCTTCAACTTTGTCAGCTATCAGAATGCGCGCATCGATGAGCTGCTGGAACAGGGTGTGAGCGTTCCCGGTTGCGCGCCTGAGGACCGGGCGCCGCTATACCATGAGATTCAGCAGATCATCCATGACGACATTCCCTACGTCTTTGTGACCGGCTCGGTTGGCAATACCGGTTTCTCCGGTAAGTTCAACGGGACCGACCCGGGGCCGTGGAGTTTCTACCACAACATCCAGACCTGGTCGTTGGCACAGTAGGCTGTGTGATCTGTCGGCGGCCGCGGAGCGGAGGGCCGGAGAGATGAATGCAGTGCGGTAGCCGCTGCCCCTCAAAGTCATGAGTTGCGCCTATCGCCTGCATCTCCTCCGTCCCTTTTCGTAGCTGGAGGGGCGTTCTAGGAAACCATCCGACTATGGCTCGCTACGTCGTTCGCCGCCTGCTGCAGGCGATTCCAACGCTACTGGGTGTTAGCGTCATCAGCTTTGCAATTGTGTACAATTCTCCCGGCGACCCTATTCTCATCCGCACATTCGATCCGAACATTACTCAGGAGAGTCGCGAGATTCTACGACGCCAACTGGGACTGGACCAGCACTGGACGCTGCAATATGTCGGCTGGCTGACGGGAATCACGCTGCGGAGGGGAGATGTCGCGCAAGAGTTTACGCGTAAAGGAACAGGATGTACCTACGTTTCAGGCGTAAACGCGACCATTTGCGACAATGGCGGCGGCATACTTCGGGGGAACCTGGGCACAAGCATTGCGACCAACCAGGCAGTCTGGGATCGTCTTACAGAGCGGATGCCCGCGACCTTTCGCCTTGGTCTCTGGGCGCTGCTTGTCTCGCTCGCAGTCGGTGTGTCACTGGGCGTGCTCAGCGCTGTTCACCAGGGATCGATTCTCGACAACGCGTTACGCGTGTTGGCAGTTATGGGCAATGCCCTGCCGATCTTCTGGTTCGGGCTCCTGCTGATTCTCGTCTTCGGCGTCGTGCTGGGCTGGCTGCCAACCGGCGGCAGGCAGAGCGTGTCGCTGACAAATGAGTTTGACCTGGTGGACAGGCTCAGGCACCTGGTCCTGCCGACGATAGTTCTGGCGTTTGGGGGCATCGCAAGCCTCAGCCGGTATATGCGGACGGAGACGCTTGAGGTAATCAGGACCGACTACATACGCATGGCGAGGGCCAAAGGCCTGGCGGCCAGACGAATCTGGTTCATCCACGCGCTGCGCAATGCCCTGATCCCTCTGATGACGATTCTTGGCCCGGCGATTCTGGGCATTCTCTCAGGCGCAGTCATAACGGAGACCGTCTTCTCCTGGCCGGGTACGGGGCGGTTGACCTTCAACGCCGCCGTACAGCGGGACTACCCTACCGTTTTGGGCGCGGTGATGTTCTTCTCGCTGTTGACGATCCTGGGAAACCTGCTTTCCGACATACTCTACGGCGTCGTGGATCCCCGCGTGCGGCTGGCATGAACCCGGCGGGGTTGGTCACATGGCGGTAACGCAAGCAGACGGCGCGGTTCTCGGGGCTCTGCAGGGCAATGCCGGTCTGCGGGCCAAGCCGCGTACGTACTGGTCAATGGCGATCGAGTCCCTCCGCCGGGACAAGATGACACTGGTTGCAATCGGCTTCCTGCTGTTAATGACGATTCTGTCCCTGTCCGCTTCGGCTATCGCAGGGAGCATTGGGGTAGGGCCGAACGATACCAATATCGATAATGCCTTCCAGCAACCCTATCTGGTTCCATACATTGGGTGGCGCACCGGGCAGGATCCGACCACCGCTCCGCTGATGCTGGGGAAGTCCGGTGGCATCACTCACTGGCTGGGAACCGACCAGCTTGGTCGCGATCAGTTTGTGCGGCTCCTGTACGGGGGACGGGTCAGCCTCGGCATCGCCTTTGCCGCCGCGGGCCTGACGCTGGTACTGGGGGTGACAGTTGGCGCAGTGGCCGGGTATTTCGGGGGACCGGTTGATGACCTGATCATCTGGTTCATCAATACGTTCGTTTCCATTCCCGGCATCTATCTGCTTATAATCGTTACAGCGGTATTTAAACCGAATCCGATCACGTTGACGCTTTTTCTGGGGCTGTTGGGCTGGTTCGGCACCGCGCGATTGATCCGAGGCAATGTCTTCAAGGTACGGGTGCTGGACTTTGTACTGGCGGCGAGGTCGGTGGGTACAAGCAACGCCCGCATCATGCTCCAACATGTGGTCCCCAACAGCATGCCGATCATCATCGTCAACGCCGCCATCGACATAGGGGGGCTGATCCTGGTTGAATCCGCACTCAGTTTTCTGGGATTGGGCGTACAGCCGCCTACCGCTACCTGGGGTAGTATGCTCAACAGGGCAAACAACTTCATGTTCCTGCGCGACCCGGAGACCGGGGCCTTTGTGGCGTTGCATCTCCTGGTTGGCCCCGGCCTGTTGATCTTTCTAACCGTTCTGGCCTTGTATCTCATCGGAGACGGACTGCGGGATGCGCTGGATCCGATGATGAAGAACATACGGTAAACTGTAATGTGTACGCAACCGCGCTAGATGAGACCGTTAACCGGCTCGGCTACCGACGGCTGTCCATTTAACAGTCGTTGTCATCTAATCAACGAAAAGGAGATAAGCCCATGAGACCAACCCGATTTTCCCTACTTGCGATCCTGCTGATCGCCGCGCTGATCTTCGCGGCCTGCGGCCCGTCCGGCCAGCCCGACGCGGCCGAGGAGCCGGCAGCGCCTGTCCAGGAGGAACAGGCCGCCGCCGAGGAAGAGGAGGAGCAGGAGGAGGCCGTCGCCGAGGAAGAGCAGGCCGAAGAAGAGGCGCCCGCCATGATGAGCGAACGCGCCGGCGCGTGGGTGGATGAAGTGATCGCGGTCGAAGAGCCGTCAGCGGCTGCTGCCGTCACGCGTATGGATCTTGGGGAGCTCGACGCCTACGCGTTCTCCATCAGCGATGCCGAGGTCTACGCCACCGTCCAGGGGATGGACAGCCTGACCTATTCCAACTCCTTCGGTGTATACGCGGAGCTGACCTTCAACCCCTCCGGTCCGGTCTTTGACGGTACAGGTAAACTCAACCCGTTTGCCGTGCCGCGCATCCGCGAGGCCATGAACTACCTGGTTGATCGCGATTTCATTTCCCAGGAGATCTACGGTGGGTTGGCATCGCCGCGCTATATGGCCATCACCAACGCCTTCCCCGACTATGCT
>DAOUHX010000315.1:0-8870 GCA_034428395.1 Caldilineaceae bacterium | reverse complement strand
AGAACGACGCCGGGCCTTTGCTGTCTGAGAACCAGCATCGCCCCCGCCAGTTTCTATTGCATGCTCACCCTTCGGTCCGACCTTCTGCACCACACACGCCAAAGTTTACCAGCCTTAAATGTCATTTTCATGTATTTTGACGCTCTCTTTGTGGAAAGATCGTGTCAGTTTCCCAGAAATATTCGAAGGGAGTAAGTCTGCGTCGGGCCAAGCTCGAAGTGTGCCCGCTGTCCAACCCCTGCATCAAGCGCTGCGTCAAGCGCTGCGTCGAACAGCGCGGACCAAGGGAGGAGATGAAGCGGCCTGTCAAGCCGGGAGGAGAGAAAGAGGCGCTGCGGACGGGGCGTCCCCCAGGATAAACTCCATAGTTTTTTCCTGGTCGATGAACGCCTGGCGCAGTGCTTCGTTCAGGGTTTGGCCTGTTCGTTGGTTGCATTCACCGCTTGCAATATAGCCCCGGTGCAGTCAGACTCCACTGCTGCGCCGGATGTAGTAGACAGACTTCGGGGTCGAATCAATCAATGCCACCCCGGTCCCCTGGCCGAAGTGCCCATGGCCGCCCCCCCGTCTTCAGGGAGGTCGACTGGACCGTAAACCACGCGGCCATGCCGGCCCAGGGCGCCGCCCCCTGATAAGTGAACGCCCCGGCCGCGGTATGGGAAGGCCATTTGCCTGCCCTCTGCCTCTGCCAAAGCCGGCAGACAATCTCGGCTGGCGCTGACATCTGTTCCCCGCCAGAAGACTTCCACCTCAAATCCGGGCTGCACGCGCCGGGTTGCAGACTTGACTTGATGTCCTTCCCTTCGTATACTGTTCCCGCTCGCGCCATCCGAGACAAGCGCCCCGTTCGTCTAGTGGCCCAGGACACCACCCTCTCAAGGTGGAGACAGGGGTTCGACTCCCCTACGGGGTACTCACACGTGAAATCCCGCTGACTACGGCGGGATTTCTTCTTTCCTACCTTCCTTTTACAGCCAGCAAAGTGCCCCGCTCAGCGGCCCCGACCGGCGGCCCACCGTTTGCTTGTGCCCCCCTTCTGTGATAGCATGACCCCGCCATCGTCAACCAGCCTGACACCGGAAAGTCGAATGCCCGACTGCACCAACTGCGGCACTTGGAACCCCGACGATAAGGATGTCTGCTGGCGCTGCCAGACCGTCCTGCCGCGACCGGTCGAAAAGAAACCCAGGCGGCGCATCATGTTTCTCGGCATGCCCATCTGGGTCTGGCTTGTCGTGGCGCTGATCTTCTTCATGCCTCTCCTCTTCGGTCAGTGCGGCCCCACAATGGTACCAGCCGGATAGTGACCGACCACGCCCGCCCCGCGGACACATATATCTTCACCCTCCTCAAGGAGTTGAGCGAAACGCCAGGCGTGAGCGGCCAGGAGCAGAATATCCGCGCCGCCGTGGCCGCGCATCTGGCGCCGCTTGTCGATGAGATGCGCGTCGACACACTCGGCAATCTCTTCGGCTTGAAGAGTGGAAAGAGTCCGTCCGCCGGGCGTGTCATGCTGGCCGCGCACATGGACGAAATCGGCCTGATCATCACCAAACTGGACGGCGGTTTTCTTCGCTTCGCCACCGTCGGCGGCGTCGATCTCGCCGTCCTGCCCGCCCAGGAGGTCACCGTCCACGCCCAGGAGGATCTGCCCGGGCTGATCGCCAGCCGCCCGCCCCATGTGCTCAGCCCAGAAGAGCGCGAGAAGCCCTTTACGCAGAAGCAGCTGTTCATCGACGTTGGCTTGCCCGCCGGCGAACTCTCCGACACCGTCGCCGTCGGAGACTTCGTCTCGGTCCGCCGCAGCGCCGAACTTATGGCCAAGGGACGCGCCACCGGCAAAGCGCTGGACAACCGCGTCTCGATCGTCGTTCTGCTGGCCGCGCTCCGCCTCCTGCAGAGCCGGGCCCACACCTGGGACATTTGCGCTGTGATCACCGTGCAGGAGGAGATCGGCCTGCGCGGCGCAACCACCGCCGCCTTCGACCTTGCGCCGGACGTGGGCATTGCGCTCGACGTAACCTTCGCCGAACAGCCCGGCGCTACCCCCGAGGAATCGCTCCCGCTGGGCAGCGGACCGGCCATCGGCCTCGGCCCCAATCTGCACCCGAAACTGCGAGCCCTGCTCGTCGAAAGCGCCGACAACAGCGAGATTCCCTACACCGACGAGGTCTTGCCCGGCCATTCAGGCACCGACGCCTGGGCGATGCAGGTCTCCCAGTCCGGCGTTCCCACAGCCCTCATCTCCGTGCCCGTCCGCAACATGCACACGCCCGCCGAAACGGTCGCCCTCAAGGACATCGAGCGCAGTGCCCGGCTGCTGGCCGAAACAATATGCAACCTGCCCGACGACCGCGCCGCGCTCGCGCTCGACCGCGAGGACAACGGCCATGAATGAGCTGCTCGAGAGGCTGTCTACTGCCCGCGGGGTCGCCGGGCAGGAGGACGAAGTACGCGCCATCCTGCGCGAGCACATTGCGTCGCACGTGGACGAGATAACGGTCGACTCGATTGGAAATCTGATCGCCCGCAAAGGCAGCTCACAGAGTTCGCCGGGCCAGCGCGTACTCCTCGCCGCGCATATGGACGAAGTCGGCGCAATGGTCATGCGCTGCAACCCGGACGGCACACTCAAATTTCGCAGCGTCGGCGGGCTCGACCCGCGCATTCTGCCCGGCAAGCGCGTCCGCATCGGCGCCGACGCCGTGCCCGGGGTTGTCATGCGCGCGCCGCACGCCGCCCGCGCCGGCAGTCGCGTCGCGCCAATCGCCGATCTGCTGATAGACACCGGCGGCGCCAGCGGTATCCAGCCGGGCGACATGATCACCTTCGAGTGCAGCTACGAGCAGTTCGGGCGGCTGCTCAAAGGCAAGGCCTTCGACGATCGCGTCGGCTGCTACCTCCTGGCCCGCCTGCTGCAGGAGGAATACCCCTGCCAGCTCGTGGGCGCCTTTACCGTCCAGGAGGAAATCGGCCTGCGCGGCGCACGCGTCGCCGCCTACGCGGTCGATCCGGATGTGGCCGTCGCCCTCGAGGGCACCGTCGCCGATGACCTTCCGCGCCAGGAAGACGTTAGCCCGACCACCGAGCTCGGCAAGGGCCCCGCCATTTCAGTCATGGACCGCAGCGCCCATGCCGACCGCCGGCTGGTGCGCATCCTGACGCAGACCGCGGACGCGCACAACATCCCCTATCAGTTCAAGCAGCCCGGTGTCGGCGGCACTGACGTCGGCGCCATCCACCTCGCCCGTTCAGGCGTGCCCTCCGTGGCCGTAGCCGTTCCCTGCCGCTACATCCACACGCCCGCCGCGCTGATGGACCCAGCCGATGTAGAAAACACCTTCGAATTGATGAGACATGCCCTCGCCGGTTCTTTGGCGCGGCCATTGGAGGCCGCTGGGAGCGAGAAATGAGAACGCTGATCGAAGAGTTGTGCTCGATCTACGGGCCCACCGGCCACGAAGAGCGTATCCGCGCGGCCATCGGCCGCCTGCTGGACGGCATTGTCGACTCGATAGAGACGGACAATTTCGGCAACCTGATCGCGCGCAAGGGCCCCACCACCTCCTCTTCCAATGGCAAGCGGATCATGCTCGCCGCCCACATGGACGAGATCGGCGTCATGGTAACCCACGTCGACGCACAGGGATTCTGCCGCTTCACCACCGTCGGCGGCGTGCTGACCAATGCGCTCATCGGCAGCCGCGTCCACTTCGCCAACGGCGTTGAGGGCGCGTTCGGCATGGAGGGATCTCCTCTCGCCCGCGAGCGACCCACACCTCAGAAGCTTTTTCTCGACGTCGGCGCCAGCAGCAAAGAGGACGCAGGCGTGCAGGTCGGCGATACAGCCGCCTTCCGCAGCAGCTTCGGCGCCGTCGGCGACCGCCTGTTCGCCCCCAATCTCGACGACCGCATCGGCTGCGCAATCCTGATTCAGACCTTGCGCGAGCTTGAAAGTACACCGCACGAAATCCTGGCCGTCTTTACCGTGCAGGAAGAGGTCGGCGCGCGCGGCGCAACCACCGCCGGCTACGGACTGGACCCCGAGATCGTGCTGGCAATCGACGTGACCGCAACCGGCGACTTCCCGCAGGCGACGCCGATGGAAGTGGCGCTCGGCAAGGGCCCCGCCATCAAGATCCTGGACCGGCGCATGATCGCCCATCCAACCGTGCGCCGCTGGCTTGAAAATACCGCCCAGGACCACGACATTCCCTACCAGCTGGAAGTGCTCGAGTTCGGATCGACCGACGCATCAGCCGTGCAAATCAGCCGCGCCGGCGTCCCGGCCGGTACCATCTCCATCCCCTGCCGCTACATTCACACGCCGTCGCAGGTTGCCGACTACAACGACGCCGGCAACGCCGTCAGCCTGCTTGTCCACCTGCTGCGCGACGACCCCGCCATTCTATCCGATATCGGCGGCCAGACGCTCGGCCCTGCCAGCGTCCTATCCGCCGACGGCAACCCGTAGCCGCGGTCCTCGACGGGATGTTCCGCCGCATCGCCGACCGCTTGACCGCCTGGCACGCGCGCCGGCAGCGCGCACTGCCCTGGCGCAACGCCCCGCCCGGCGCCCGCGATCCGTACACCGTCTGGGTCAGCGAAACAATGGCCCAGCAGACCCGGCTGGCCGTTGTAATCGACTACTTTAACCGCTGGATGGCGCGCTTGCCGACACTCGAAAGTCTCGCCCGGGCCGACCAGGAGGAGGTCCTCAAGCTGTGGGAAGGGTTGGGCTACTACAGCCGCGCCAGGAATCTGCACAAGGCCGCCCAGCTGCTCGCGCGCGACCACGCCTGCGAACTGCCCCGCACGCGCCGCGAGCTCCTGCAGCTGCCCGGCATCGGCGAATACACCGCCGGCGCCATTCTCAGCCTGGCCTATGGCCTGCCCGAGCCCGCGGTCGACGGCAACGTCCGGCGCGTCTTCAGCCGCCTCTGGGACATCGAAGAACGCATCGACACGCCGGCTGCACAGAAAAAAATCGCGTCCCTAGCCCGCAACCTGGTCGAAGCCGGCCCGCAGCCCGCCGCCGCCAACGAGGCGCTGATGGAGCTGGGTGCGCTCCTGTGCCGGCCCCGCAACCCTCTCTGCCGGGACTGCCCGTTACAGTCCAACTGCCTTGCCCACGCGCGCGGCGTACAGGACCTGCGCCCCGTCCGCGCGCCCCGCAAGCAGACACCCCACGTCGACTTCACCGCAGCCGTCATCTGGCAGGCCGCACCCGGCCACTCCCCGTTTCTGGTCGCCCGGCGACCCAATGACGGGCTACTCGGCGGCCTATGGTCGCTCCCGGGCGCCAGATGCGAGCCGGAAGACCAGGACCTGCAGGCCTGCCTGCGGCGCGCCGTTCGTGAAAAACTCGACCTGGCCATCGCCGTCTCCGGGCCGCTGACCACAGTTCAGCACACATTCACCCACTTCCGCATGACACTACACGCCTTCCACGCCCGCATCCACTGCGGAACCCCGCGCGCCGTCGGCTACCAGGAATGGCGCTGGACAACGCTCGATGAAGCTGAACGACACGCATTCTCCGTCCCCGACCGCAAAATAACGGACGCCCTGCACGCGCAGGTGGAAAGCCCGGCATCCACGTAGGACTGCCCGCCTTCTGGTCGCTATACGAATTTGAGCTAACTTGTGGGTTCTCTTCCGCCGCCCGGTCGCCGGGTGGGGCAAGTGCGGGGTAGCGCTCAGGCCGCCGCGTCGAGCGCCTCTTCTGTATTGAGCCGGATCTGCTGACCCTGGCGGTTGTAGAGCCGGGGCATCGCACCCTCTTCGAACACGTCCCGCCGCACAACACAACGCCCAATCTCATCGCGGCCGGGAATCTCGTACATCACGTCCAGCAGCGCCTCTTCGACGATCGACCGCAGCCCTCTTGCACCCGTTCGCCGCAGGTACGCTTCGGTCGCCGCCGCGGCCAGCGACTCGGACTCAAACTCCAACTCCACGCCGTCCATTGCGAATAACCGCTGGAACTGGCGCACAATGCTGTTCTTCGGCCGCGTCAGGATCTCGACAAGTGCCTCACGGTCCAGCGCCGCGAGACTGACCACGACCGGTACGCGCCCGACAAACTCAGGAATCAGCCCGTAGTTAAGGAGGTCATCCGGCATCACCAATTGGAACAGGCGGCTCTCATCCCGTCCCTCCTTCTCCAGGCCCCGAATTTTCAACTCACGCTGCCGCTCGCTGAGCCCCTCCGGCAAGGGCAGCTCCTCTACCTTCTCATCCTCGATAACGCGCAGCGACAGGTCCTGCGCCGATTCGTCGGCCACAAAGCCCAGCCCGGCCCGCCGCCGCAGCCGCCTGCGCACCATCTCCGCCATGCCGACAAATGCCCCGCCTAAAATAAAGAGCACGTTGCGCGTATCCAGCGGTATAAACTCCTGCTGCGGATGTTTGCGCCCGGAACTGGGAGGCACATTTACGGTCGTGCCTTCGACGATCTTCAGCAAAGCCTGCTGCACACCCTCCCCGCTGACATCGCGCGTGATGCTTGGGTTGTCGCCTGCTTTGCGCGCAATCTTGTCGATCTCGTCGAGATAGACGATCCCGAACGCGGCGCGGTCCGCGTCCCAGTCAGCCGCCTGCAACAGCCCAACCAGAACACTTTCCACGTCCTCACCCACATACCCGGCCTCGGTCAGACTCGTGGCGTCGGCGATTGTGAACGGCACATCCAACAGCTTGGCCAGCATCTGCGCCATCAGCGTCTTGCCGCTGCCGGTCGGACCGATCAGCAGCACGTTGCTCTTGGCCAGCTCGACCTGCTTTTCGTCATCGCCCGCCGCTTCTCCGCCCTGGCCCGCAAGAGTCCGTTCGGCCGCGACCTTTTCCGTATCGCCGTCCCTGGCCTCCGGTTGAGCCTCTGCCTGCTGCCTGCGGCCGGACGCGCCGCTGCCGAAAACCCGCTTATAGTGATTGTAAACTGCGACCGAAAGAACCTTCTTCGCCCGTTCCTGCCCGATTACATACTGGTTCAGGTGCGACACGATTTCGCGCGGGCTTGGTACGCGCTTGGGCCTCGCTCCCGCCGAACCGGCCGGCGCGCCCTCCTCGCCCAACCCCTCTTCGTCCAGGATCTCAACCCCGAGACGAATACATTCATCGCAGATATGGACGCCGTCATCGCCGGCTATCAGCCGCCCGACTTCCGATTCCTCTCTGCCGCAAAAGGAGCATGCGCTCATTGCCATTCCATCTTCAGTAGGCATCCTGCGTTGGGACGTGCCGAATCAGTAACGTTGAAGAGAACCCGTACGATTCACCCAGCGGGAGACCGCGCCGGCTGTGGCGAGATGCAAGGCCGCTCACTCCCCTTTCCCGGTCCCGTCGTCGTCCCCGCCGGCCTCCTCGGCAACCGCTTCCGTCCCGTTCTGGTTCGGCACCTTCAGTTGACCATCCACAACCGAAACAATGTCGCTGCTATCGCCGAGCACGTCGTCAACCAGTCCATACTCTTTCGCTTCGATCGCATTCATCCAGCGATCGCGCTGGAACATCTCCTCGATCTCCTGCCAGACGTGACCCGTCTGCTGCGCCACGATATGGAAGAGTTGTGTCTGGAGCCGTTCCTGCTCGCGCAGCGCGATGCGCACATCCTCGGTATAACCCTGCGCGCCTCCACCGGCGGGATGCATGTGAATCGTGGCGTGGGGCAACGCGTAACGCTTGCCTTTCGCGCCCGAACAGAGCAACACCGTGCCCATGCTCGCAGTCACCCCGACCGCGACCGTATGCACCGGCGCCGGGATCATCTTCATCGTGTCATAGATCGCCATACCAGCGTAGATCAGCCCGCCTGGGCTGTTGATATACATCTGAATCGGCTGGTTCGGGTCCTCTGAGTTCAAGTACAGTAACTGCGCCACGATCAGATTGGCCACCTGATCCGACAGCGGCATACCGAGAAAAATGATCCGCTCCTTCAGCAGGAGACTGTAAATGTCGTAGGCCCGCTCGCCCCGACCCGTGTTCTCAATCACCATCGGAATGATGTTCGATGGCGACATACCTTGCGCCGATTCGGGACTGCCGGCAGACTGAGGATCCTGCGCCGTAAACCTGTTGTTCAGCAAAGGAAACATCTGGATCTCCCTGTTGCGATTCGTGTTGACGAAACTCTTTTCCTCGCTTCAAATCGGCCGCGCCGCGTCCTCACGCGCCCGCCGGCCGCTCCGTCCCCTAAGTTACTCGATGCGCCTGCAAGGGAATGTAGGATCCGCCCGTTTCGCCCACTTCTCTTCTGTAATCGCCGAGCTCAGCTATCGGCTTCCTCTTCCTTCTCCTCGGCCTCGCGCGCGGACCCGCCTGCATCGACCGATCCACCCGGCTGCGCTTCACCCTCGGACCCGACCGCCGCAGCCCCTTCATCTTCTGCCGCTTCTTTTGCCGCCACTTCCGGGACATCCTCCCCGCGTACGATCGACAGCAGCATCTTGATCGACTTGTCTCTCAGAATCTCGCTGTCGATCATCGGACGGCTGTTTTCCCCCCGCATCATTTCCAGCATGTCGGCGTGCGCCTTCGCAGTCTCGTCGTCGACCTCCTCCGGCAAGGGACCGGCCACCCCGATTATGTGCTTTTCAAACTCCTCATTGCTGACCTCAAGACCCTCGCTCTGTGCAAACTCCCCCAACGCAAGCTGGTTGCGCAGCGAGACCTCCGCGTTTTCGCGCAGCGATTCTCGGTACTCTTCAATCGTCTGATTCGTCATCTCGAGGAACTGTTCCAGCCCTTGCAACCCCATTTGACGCACGTACATATCGTTATTTCGAACGGCCCGGTCTATCTCCAGCTCCACAGCCACCGGTGGATAGTCGATTTCGCTCATCTCCACCAGCCCTTCGAGCACCTTC